>JAEWAA010000025.1 GCA_023391955.1 Bacillota bacterium
GGCAGAGGCTGCGGACCGTCGGGTTGGGGGCTTCTCCAAGGGGATGCAGCAGCGTCTGGGGCTCGCATCGGCTCTGCTCTTGGACCCGGAGCTGGTGATTCTGGACGAACCCGCCTCCGCCCTTGACCCTATCGGGCGTTATGAGATCCGCAGTTTGCTGAAGCGGCTGCGGGAGAAGGGCGTCACTGTCTTCCTCAACACCCATCTGCTGGAGGATGTGGAGGATCTGTGCGATGAAGCCGCCTTCCTGTACGGCGGCGAGCTGATTGCTGCAGGTCCGCTGCACAAGCTGCTTGGCAGCGCCGAGGACGGCAGCACCGCCAATTGGCGCTTCCGGCTCGGCGGCTGGCTGCCGGAGAGCTGGGCGGAGCTGAACGAAAGCGCAGGCGGGGCGCTTTCCTCCATGCTGCGGCTGGAGGAGCCCGGCATGGACGGCGATGCGGTGCTCACCGCCCGGGTTACCGATCGGGAGCAGGCCGGTTATCTGTGCTCCCTGTTCATCCGGAGCGGATTGACGCTTTATGAATCCGGCCCCGAAAAGGGCAGCCTGGAGGCTTGGTTCCTGCGGATGGCCCAATCCCGGCAAGGAGGTGACCGCTCATGACGGCATACATTCCGGCTATTTTCAAGGAGCTGACCCGCAAGCGGGTGTTCCTGGTGACCCTTATTCTGACCGCCCTCTTCCTGATCCTGTTCGCCTTCGGTGTGCGGGAATTAGTGGGTGCAGGGGGACTGGGCCAAAGCTCCTCTGCCGAACGGCTGCTAAACGGCATGGTGCTTATGGTGATGGGGCTGTTTTTCGCCCAGTTCCTGGCCGCCTTCTTTGTTCTTTTCTCCTCTATGGGAACGGTCACCGGCGAACAGGAAAGCGGGCTGCTGCTGGCGGTAGCCGCCAGGCCCGTACCCCGCTGGAAGCTGTATCTGTCCAAGTGGCTGGGCCATGCCGTCTGGATCGCGGTGTACAGCGCCATCCTGTATATGTCCGTCGTGTGGACTGTCCACAGCCTGGCAGGAATCCCCCTTTTTGCTGCCGATCTGGTGCGGGGGCTGGGGCTGTTTATCTGGATGCCGCTCTTGCTGCTTTCCCTGACCATGCTGGGCTCCGTCTACCTGCCTATGCTGGGCAACGGCATCTGCGCCGCACTGCTGTACGGATTTGCCCTGTTCACCGGCCTGGTGGAGGGCGTCTCCATCTATGGGGACACCCATCCCGCCGTGCAGAAGTTCTTCCTCGTGACCAGTCTGCTCCTGCCTACCGACTCCGTCTACAAACGGAGCCTCTACGAGGTGTTGGGCGGCGCGGATTGGGCGGGAATGGCCGTGTCCGATCTAGGCCCCTTCTCCATCCCCAGCATCCCCTCCAACATGTATCTGCTCTACACGGTGGGGTATGCGGCGGTACTGCTATGGTTGGGCTGCCGGGCGTTTAGCCGGAAGGATCTGTAGTTGAGGGAGCTAACTCCATCTGAGGCGCCCCTTCCGGTACGAATCACTCCCGAGATACCGGGGTCCGGATGCCGCCATGCGGAGGCCGCCCTGCGCTAACGGAACTCAGCGACTCTTACACATTAAAATCCACACTTTTCCAGCGCTAACGGAACTGAGACGCTCTTAGCCATCCATAAAGCGCCGCAAACATAAAAAATCCACCGCTAACGGTCGCTCAGTTCCGTTAAAGTTGGAGTTATGCCAAAATCGGCTTCTAAGCGTCGCATAGTTCCGTTACGCACCTGACGAAGCCACGAGAACCCCCGCCTGAAACAAACAGCGGCAGCCTTGGACCGAAAAACTCCGCCCTTGGCTGCCGCTATTCATTTGAACCGTGTGCATCCAGCAGGTGATACCCGCCCGCCGTCAATTTTGCGGGAGGTTTTTGTGTCCGTCCGTTCGTCCGGCTGGATCCGCATAGTTGGAAGTGGAGCCTCTTCTGCTCCGGACTGTGGTCCAAAAAGCAAGAGTGCTTTTACCCTCCCTTGCAATGCCCCCGCCGCTTGGACTCAACCCGGCTCCGCCCTCCGTGCCGCCTTCACATGCTTCAATTGGGCCACGATGATGACGCTGATGATCACCAAGAGAAACCACGAGCTGATTTTACTCACACCCACCATCCGCCAAGCCTCCCGCTGGTCAGGATATGTCCATGCGCCCAGGAAGGTGGCGATATTCTCCGCAGCCCAGATAAAGAAGCCCACAATCAAAAAGGCAACACTCAGCGGCATCCGGTAGGTAGCTGCCCGCACCCGGTAGATGATCCACGTTTTGCGGAAAACCACAAACACCAGCGCCGTCAGCCACCAGCGGAAGTCCGGAATAAAGTGGTGGGTAAAAAAGTTGAAATAGATGGCTCCGCCCAGGGCAAATGAAGCCATTCCGCCGGGCCACCCCGTCATATCCATCCGCAGTCTCCGCCACACCTGGCACATAAAGCTGGCCACACTGGCATACATAAACCCGCTGTATAAGGGCACGCCGAACAGCTTGGAAACCCCCGGCTCCGGGTAGGACCAGGACCCCATATGCACCTTATACAATTCCAACGCCAGCCCGATGATGTGAAACAGGCAGATGACCTTAATCTCATCCCAGGTCTCCAGTCCGCTGAGGTACATCAGGTACTGCACCGCAAGCAGGATCAGCAGAATAGCGTCATACCGGTGCAGGAAGGGCACGTCAAAAAGGCGGGTGAGCGCCAGCGTCCCGAATATGGCAACCGGGAAGATACAGCTCATGGCCTGGTGATAGCCAAAATGAAGCAGCTGGACTACAGGTTTCATCCGTTTTGCCCCCTCTCCGTCCCTTAAAATGCTTGGATGCACCGCATCACACCCTGCAAGTTGCGGACCACCGGGTAATCCCGGGTTTTGAAGGTGTGGTACCAATAGAGGCGCCAGTCCCGGCACAAAAGGATGCTGGGGATCCCCATTTTGCGGGCGCCCTCGCAATTGGCCGGATTGTCGTCCACCAGAACCGCCTGATCCGGCTGCAGGGCAAGGGCTTCCAGCGCTCTGGCATACATCAGCCCATCCGGTTTGGTGACCCCGATTTCGGAGGAGAGGACAAAGGACGAAAAATACTGGCGCAAGCCCGCTTCACGGAAAACATGGTCCAGGGACGGCCAAGCATCGGAGACCACAGCCAGCCGGTATCTTCTGCTGAGTGAAGGGATCAGCTCCAGCGCATCGTCGAAAAAACGGTATTTCTTCCCGTTGTACACCATATCGGTGGCTAATAACCAAATGGACTCCTCGGATAACTCCAGCTCCGGCAAAGCCTGGGAGAAAATTCAGTAAAACTCCAGGAAAAGGTCAAATTCCTCCTCCATATCCCGGATCCTGCTTTGTTTGGACAGATAGACGCTGGCCTCCTGAAAAGCTTTGCTGATGAGGGCTTTGTCGAGGGAGCGGTATCTTTTTTTGTTCACAATGGCAAAAAACCGGGGCGGTATCCACCAGTTCCCGGTGCTTGGTCCATTCAGAACCCTGCCTGAATCAAACAAAATGCCTTGAATTGTCCGCTTCATCACTATTCTCCCATTCCTTTTTGGCGCTATACTGCCATCATAAAGGTGAAATGCCTTGGGAAAAATAGAAAGTTAGTGTGAGGGGACTTCCTATTTTAGCTGAACTCCGCTATAGCCAAACTCGTTCCGGCTACTCCACCGCCGCTTCCTTACCGGCTGCGCTTCTTTCTGCTGCCAGGGGAAACGGATCATCGTCCGGATATTCCAGTCCGCCGGAGGAGGACGGTGCAGCAGGCACTGTTTTCCACCGGTAATTGATGTAGGAGATCGTGAAGGAGATGACAGCCATAATCAGCAGCATCAGCACCTTGTAAATACTGTCGCCACCGGACAGATCGAAGAACAGCACCTTGACGGAAACCAGGATCAGCACAACAGAGCCGAAGTACCGGAACAACCGTTGGTTGCTGTATGCCCCCCAGAGGAACAGGAGCAGAGCATACACTCCCCAGGTCACCGACAGAGTCAGATTCAGAATCCAAAAGCTGCCCAAATCATATTCCGTGAACATATTGCCGATTTGCAGGGTCAGAAGACCTCCGACGATCAGGTGTCCGGCTACCGCGAAGAGACAGGACAGGAATCTGCGTCCATCCTCCTTCAGAGCGGCGAAGGAAACGGAGAGGGAGTACCAGAAGCCCAGAGCGGCCAGCATCATCCAAGCAAAGGCTGCCCCGTTCAGGAATGGTAGATAGACGCCGAACCATTCTCCCCGCGGCACCTCCCAGGTGGTATTGAACCAATACGAGGTGACGCCAACCCAGATCACCATGGATACCAGCTGCAGCCCTTCCATCCGGAAGCGTTTGGCCGTGGCCATTAAAAGGACTGCCAACCCGCCCCACACATAAACGCTGATTAGCGGCTTAATCGCCAGCCCCTTCCCTACTTCCGAAAAAGCCAGCAGCAGAAGGAGCACGCCTCCTATGGCTTTGAAGCATACCGCAAAGGTAGCCTGCCTGCCGGAAATGCCATATGCCGTCCAGGCCAGCAGCAGGTAAACCAGCCCCATTACCGCTAAAGGATAGGCCATCTCCAGAATGCCGCCCAACAGCACCACGCACCAGCTTCCGAACAGCACCGCATTCACGAAGCCCAGGTACAGATTCAATCCGTCGAAGCGGGCATTCACCTTCCAGGAGGAAATGAGAAAACCCAGCACGTAGAAGAAGAAGGTAGCGGTGGCATACCGCACCGGCATACTCCAGACGGTATCCATAGCCGGATCAAAATGAAGCACATACACCGCATACGTCACCCATGTGCCCACAAAGGCCAGGAGCCGGAATTCCGCCCAATGCTTGCGGATACTGAGCCAGAAATAGCCGCTGTTCAGGACCAGAAGATACAGAAATAAGGAGAAGGTCTGATCCTGCTCGGGGCGAAGGAACAACGGCGCTGCCAGAGAACCAAGGAGAGCCAGATTCATCAAGATCCGCAGGTCAAACAGGTAGGACAGCACGGTTAAGCCAATGGTTAACGCCAGCATGGCGATAAACACAGTAATGGAGTCCCAAAGGGCAAAGTAAATGCCGGAGAAAGCGAAGGTAGCGTACAGGATGGCGCTGCCCAAGCCGCTGATGATTTCACCAATCAGGAAACGCTGCTTCAGAATAAGCTTGAAGCCTACAAGGCCCAGCCCCACTCCGCTCAGGAGCCCCGCTCCTGTTTTCATGGAGTTGGTAATCCAGCCTTGATCCAATGTGTACTTGAACAGATACAGAATGGAGAAGATGACAAACAGCGCACCCAGGAATGAGGTCCAGTGTTTTTTGAACAGCTCCTGCATTGGGGTAAGCCCCTTTCATGGTTTGGTTTTAGGACCAGGTCTTACCCCTATTGTGGAGCAAAAATGCCGACGCCATAAGTACTAACTTTCTCTAGTACCCCGCCGGAAAACGCCAAAAAAATCTGCAGCAAAAACTGCAGATTTGCATCGGAACCAACGTATACTCCCAACCAAACGGCAACAGGCCGCTACCCCTGTTTCTCCTCATCGAACAAACCCAAATCACGAGCCTGGCGGGCTGCCTCCTTGCTGGTGCTGCCGCCCAGCTTTTTCAGGACATTGCCTACATGGACCTTGATGGTCCGCAAAGACAGGTACAGCTTGTCGGCAATGTCCGTTTGCGTATGGCCGGCATCGATCATCCTCAGCACCTGGAGCTCCGAGGGGGTGATTTTGTCCCGCAGCTCCTTCACCCGGTATTCCTGCTCCAGCTGGCGCAGCCGCCGGAACTCCTCCCGCATTTGTCCGGCCACATAGGCATTCATCGGCGATTCCTTGGCAAAAGCCGCCCGGACGGCGGCGGGAATGCCCGTAAACTCGGACTTCACCAGATAATCGATGGCCCCCACCCGGTAAGCGCCGAATATCATTTCCTTCTCCTGGAGAGAGGTGAGCATCACCACCCGGGCCGTTGTAGTTTGGCAGATCAGTTGGGCCAGATCGATGCCGTCGGCAGCGCCGTGCAGCATAATATCCACCAGCGCCACATCGAACCGGGCCTCCCGCACAGCCTGCTCCGCCGCCTCCCGGGTAGACACCGCTGCCGCCACCTGAAGGTCCGGCTCCCGTGACAGATACGCCTCCAATCCGCGCAGCCAATCCCCGTCATCCTCCACCAGCAATAGCCGGATCTGCTCCATGCGGTCCCTCCTCCTTTGGAATCATATAGTCCGTAGTTACCTTATTTAGGAAAATGGATAGTTACCGTTGTGCCCTTACCGGAGGCGCTTTCCACGTGCAGGTTTCCCTTATGCAGCTTCATCACATGATAACAGTAGGATAAACCCAAGCCGAAATTCCGGTTGGAGGCTGCTTTCGTGGTATAAAAGGGCTCCAGCACCCGCTTCAGCTCCGCCCGGCTGATCCCGCTTCCAGTATCCCGCACCTCCACGACCACCCACTTGGGTGTTGTATAGGCGCGTACCACCAGCTCCCCGCCCGCCGGCATTGCCTCCAGGGCATTGTTCACAAGATTCTGCACGGTCTCCACAAGCTGCGCCCGATCTGCTGTCAGCGGAAGCGGACCGTCCAGCTCCCACCGCGCCTCCACGGACGGAGGCAAACCCAAGCTCACCTGCCGGGACAGCTCCAGCAGCACATCCCCAAGGTCCAGCGCCGACATCCGCAGCTCCAGCTCCTGGGTTTGGCCCTTCACCCGGGCGATCATCTCCTGGATATGCCCCGCCGCCGCTTCAATTACACGGATGTCCTGCAGCAGCTCAGGCTGGTTGGTATCGGC
>JAEWAA010000032.1 GCA_023391955.1 Bacillota bacterium
CAATACCCCCAAGAAGGTGATTGTCCGCGGCACCATGACTGTCGGCGAATTCGCCAAGCTGCTGCATAAGGACGTCTCCGAGCTGATTAAGAAGCTCCTGTTCCTGGGTGTGATGGCTACCATCAACCAGGAGTTGGATTTAGATACCATTCAGCTGCTTGCCAACGATTACGGTGTGGAAGTGGAGCTGAAGATTCCCGTTGACGAAACCAACATTGAAGCAACGGAAGAAAATGACGATCCGGCTGATCTGCAGGAGCGTCCTCCGGTTGTCACCATCATGGGCCACGTTGACCACGGTAAAACCACCCTGCTGGATGCCATCCGCCATACTAATGTGACGGAAGGCGAAGCAGGCGGCATTACCCAGCATATCGGCGCGTACCAAGTGGAAATTAACGGCCGGAAGATCACCTTCCTGGATACACCGGGCCACGAAGCCTTTACCTCCATGCGTGCCCGCGGCGCACAAGTAACGGATATTACCATTCTTGTGGTTGCAGCCGATGATGGCGTTATGCCTCAAACCAAGGAAGCCATTGCCCATGCCAAGGCGGCCAAGGTTCCGATTATCGTGGCTGTTAACAAGATTGACAAACCCGATGCCAATCCGGACCGGATCAAGCAAGAGCTGATGGAATTCGAACTGGTGTCTGAGGAGTGGGGCGGGGAAACCATTTTCGCCAACATTTCCGCCAAGCAGCGCATTGGTCTGGAAAACCTGCTGGAAATGATTCTTTTGGTTGCGGATGTCCAAGAGCTGAAGGCTAACCCCAACAAACGCGCCAGAGGCACCGTTATTGAAGCCGAGCTGGATAAGGGCAAGGGCCCTGTTGCACGGGTGCTTGTGCAAAACGGTACCCTCAAGGTGGGCGATTCCTTTATCGCCGGCAACACCTTCGGCCGTGTCCGGGCTATGGTCAACGACAAGGGCAAGCGCCTGAAGGAAGCCGGTCCTTCCACTCCGGTGGAAATTACCGGTCTGACCGAAGTGCCGCAAGCCGGCGACATGTTCCTGGCCTTCGAAGACGAGCGCAAGGCACGGGAAATTGCCGATAAGCGGACCATCAACCAGCGTCAAGCTGATATGGGCGCTAACACCCGTGTTACCCTGGACGATCTGTTCAAGCAGATCAAGGAAGGGGAAATCAAGGATCTTAACGTCATCATCAAGGGTGACGTACAAGGCTCCGTGGAGGCTCTCCGCGGCTCTCTCGAAAAAATCGAAGTGGAAGGCGCGCGGGTTAAGATTCTGCATGCCGGCGTAGGTGCCGTCACCGAGTCCGACATTATTCTGGCCTCCGCATCCAATGCGATTATCATCGGCTTCAACGTTCGTCCGGAGCCGGCTGCCTTGGCTACTGCCGAGCAGGAGAAAGTGGATATCCGCCAGCACCGCGTCATTTACAAGGTCATCGAAGAAATCGAATCCGCGATGAAGGGCCTTCTGGACCCTGTATTCAAGGAAAGTGTCATTGGCCAGGCTGAAGTCCGCAATACCTTCAAGATTTCCAAGGTGGGCACGATTGCCGGTTGTATGGTTATCAGCGGCAAGATTACCCGTTCCGCTGAGGCACGCTTGATCCGTCAAGGCATTGTGGTCTATGAAGGCAAACTGGATTCCCTCAAACGCTACAAGGATGACGCCAAGGAAGTGGCACAAGGTTACGAATGCGGCATTACCCTTGACCGGTTTAACGACCTGAAGGAAGGGGATATTATAGAAGCATTTATCATGGAGAGCGTAGAGAGGTGAAATAGGCATGGCCAAAATACGCACCGGCCGGGTAGGGGAGCAAATCAAGAAGGAACTTAGCCTCATTCTGCAAACCGAATTTAAGGATCCGCGGATGGGCTTTACCACCATTACAGGTGTAGAAGTGACCAATGATTTTTCCCAGGCGAAGGTATACTTGAGCGTTCTTGGTTCCGACCAGGAACGCCAGGATACGCTGAAGGCGCTGGAGCGCGGCAAAGGCTTTATCCGCTCGGAGCTGTCCAAGCGGGTAAGACTCCGCATTGTTCCCGAGTTGATTTTCCTTATCGACAGCTCGGTGGCTTACGGCAGCCGGATTGAGGAGCTCATTCACCGGATCAATGAGGATAATGAATCATGAGCGCCCCGAATCTGTCTTCGCCGGCTGAAGCCTACCGGAATCAGCTGGAGGAAGCCAAAGCTTTTATTCTGGCGCATGACCATTACCTGGTGGTGTCCCACGTGAATCCTGACGGGGATGCCATCGGCTCTACCCTGGCCGTAGGCCAGATGCTTCAGCTGTTGGGGAAATCCTTCATGACAATCAATGAAGGGGAGATTCCCTCTAAGTTTGGCATGCTGCCCCGATCCGCCGAGATTCTGAACTATTCCCGGCTGGGGAGCGCTGAGCCGCCCCCCCCATTCGACTGTGTCATCGCTGTGGATTGTGCGGATTACCAGCGGATCGGGCTTGTTAAGGAATGGTTTACCTCGGAAACACCGATTCTTAATATCGATCATCACCCTACCAACGACGGCTTTGGCCGGGTCAACCTGATCCGTGCCGATGCCGCCGCTACGGCGGAGGTGCTGTACGATCTGGCTACACTTCTGGACATCAGCTGGACGAAGCCGCTTGCGGATTGCATTTATACCGGGCTTTTGACCGATACGGGAGGTTTCCGGTATTCCAATACCACCCCCCGCGTGTTGAAGATTGCCTCCGAAATGCTAGAGTACGGTGTAGACGGCAATGATCTGGCGGACCAGTTTTTGGAAAAGTTAACGTTATCCCATGTGATGGTGCTGCAAAAGGCGCTTGCCGCCTTAAACTTTAACGGGGACAAGCGGATTGCCTGGGTGAGTGTGTCGCTGCAGGATGTGGCGGATGCCCAAGCCCAGAATGCCGATCTCGAAGGACTTGTGAATTATCCCCGCAATATTGAAGGCGTCGAGGTAGGACTTTTGTTTAAACAGATTGACGGTGAAAAGTGGAAGGTCAGCTTCCGCTCCGCCGGATTGGTTGATGTGGCTGATGTGGCCAAGCATTTTGGCGGCGGGGGTCATATCCGGGCGGCAGGCTGTGCCGTAAAGGGAACACATGAGCAGGTCGTGGAGCAGATTCTCCAGGAAATTCAAAGGAGGCTGCCATGAGCTTGGAAGGTGTTCTGCCCATCTGGAAACCCGTTCAATTTACATCCCATGATGTGGTGGCGAAAGCCCGTGGCATTCTCAAGATGAAGCGGATTGGACACACGGGCACCTTGGATCCCATGGTAACCGGTGTCCTTCCCTTATGCTTGGGCAGAGCGACCCGTCTGGTGGAATATATACAGGAAATGCCCAAGGAATATGAGGCCAAACTGGTAATCGGGCTGGCCACGGATACGGAGGATCTCACCGGCAGCGTCATTGAACGCGCGGATCAGGTGACGGTTTCCGAACAGCAAATTCTAAAGGTTATGGAACAGTTTACCGGCGTGATTGAACAGATTCCCCCGATGTATTCGGCAGTGAAGGTGGATGGGAAAAGATTGTATGAGCTTGCCCGCGGCGGCGAGGTAGTGGAGCGCCAGCCCAGGCAGGTTACCATCCACAGCATACATATCCTATCGGTCAAGCTGGATGTAATGGAGCCGGAGATTGTGTTCCGGGTCCGCTGCTCCAAAGGCACGTATATCCGCACCCTGTGCTCCGATATCGGACGGGCTCTGGGTTATCCGGCGGTTATGGCGGAGCTGGTCAGAACCGGAACAGGCGGTTTGACCCGGGCGCAGTGCGTCACTCTTGAGGAGCTGGCCGAGGCCAAGCTGCAAGGGGACGGGGCATTGGCACAATGGCTGATTCCTGCTGACCAGGCGATTTCCTTTTTTCCTGCCATCGAGGTTGGAAGAGAGGCGGCGGTACATGCCCGCCAGGGCAAAAAAATCCGTTTGGCAGCGGACGAAGCCGCCAAACAGCCGGACATGGAGCTGCCTCTGCAGATGCGCAGGCTGAAGCGGGTGTACGGACCCGGAGCGGACTTCCTCGGCCTGTTCAGGCTGGAGGAGGACGGCCGGACGCTGGCGGCAGAGAAAGTTTTTTTGCCGGAGGCTTGATGAACCGGTTCTATAGGCAGGTGGAGAGAGTTGGAGATATTTCGTATACAGGCAGCCCCTGATGAGATTGCCCGCATCATTGCATCCGGCCCGCCCCAGGTGATGGCCATCGGGGATTTTGACGGGGTCCATGCCGGGCATTGCAAGGTATTGCTTACTGCTGTGGACAAAGCCAAGAGCCATGACTTGACTCCGGCGGTGATGACCTTTCACCCCCATCCCCGGGAAGTGCTGGGACATCCCCAATACCGGGATTCTTTGACGCCTATTGAAGATAAATTGCGTCTGTTCGAAGCCCTGGGATTAAAGCGGGTTTACCTGGTCGGGTTTAATGAGAGCTTCGCACAGCTGCCCCCTGAACAGTTCGTCGAGGATATTCTGGTATCCGGCAAACTGGCTTCCGTTGTGGTCGGGTTTGACTTTACCTTCGGCCACAAGGGTGCAGGCAGCCCGCAGCGGCTGAAGGAGCTTGCCAAGGGACGGTTTGGGGTAGAAGTGGTCAGCCCGTACCATCTCAACGGGGAGAAGGTCAGCAGCACCCTGATCCGGGAATGTCTGGCCAACGGCCAGGTGGAGAAGGCGGCGCGGCTTCTGGAGCGCCCGTACTCCATTACCGGCAAGGTGGTCACAGGCGAAGGAAGAGGCAGCACCATCGGCATTCCTACCGCCAACGTGGAAACCACCGAAGGGTACGTGATTCCCGGAAGAGGGGTCTATGCGGTACGGTTCCTGCATGACGGGCAGTGGCACCGCGGGGTGATGAATATCGGCTGGAAACCTACCTTTGCCAAGAAGGAAGGAGCTATATCCCTGGAAACGCATTTATTCGACTTCGATAAAAAGATCTATGGGGATGAAGTGTCCATCCGCTTCATCGGTTTTATCCGGCATGAGCGGAAGTTCGGCTCGGCGGAGGAACTGGTGGCGCAGATCGGCAAGGATATCATTTCGGCAAAAGAAATGCTAAGCTGACATTTACTTGACGCCGGGCTTGTGCTATACTGGTTCTTGTCGCCTGAAAACAAATATTTCCGGCGCCATTCATGAACCTTAGCTTGGTCTCCCGCTGCTCCGGCGGTTTCTGGGCTAATGGGGATGTATCTACTATTAAGGAGGTGAATAGGATGGCATTGACTCAAGAACGCAAGAATCAACTGATTCTGGACCACAAGACTCACGAATCCGATACCGGATCTCCCGAGGTTCAGATTGCTATCCTTACGGAAAACATTACAAACCTGACTAACCACTTGCGCGTGCACAAGAAGGATCACCATTCCCGCCGCGGTCTTCTGAAGATGGTCGGTCACCGTCGTAGCCTGTTGGCATACTTGAAAAACAAGGATGTTAGACGCTACAGCGCTCTTATCGAGAAACTGGGTCTTCGTAGATAAGGTTAGAGGCTATGACGCTTGTCATACGCTGTTAGCTTAAACTGCGGGTGCCGCAGCGTCCGTCTCTAACGGGCCCCAAGGCTGCGGTGCAGATCATGGGAAAGCAACCAATGATTGCCGTGCTGTTACCGACGCATGGATCAGAATTGGTTGCTTTTTCTGTATTTTCGTCAGATTAGGCATGAAAAAGAAGGAAATACTAGACAACATGTTGAAATTAACAGTCATTGCCGTCCGTATCTCGTCCTATTGATCTTCAGTGTAAAAGGGACAGGCAGGGCGTTACATAACGTGGAAACAGACAGCTTAGAATGCCTAAAGGCAAGCGAATATTGCCAGATTCCGCTGGCGCAAAATTGATCAGGAGGCAAGGTATGGAGCAAATAAAATTGGAAATCGGCGGCCGCACGCTTATTTTGGAAACCGGCAAGCTGGCCAAGCAAGCTAACGGAGCCGTAATGGCCCGTTATGGAGATACCGCCGTATTGTGTACGGTTACTGCGTCTAAGGACCCTAAGGATCTTGACTTTTTCCCGTTGACGGTCAACTATGAGGAACGCCTGTATGCTGTCGGCAAGATTCCCGGCGGCTATATCAAGCGTGAGGGACGTCCGTCCCAGAAGGCGATTCTCTCCAGCCGTTTGACTGACCGTCCGATCCGTCCGCTATTCCCGGAAGGCTTCCGGAATGATGTGCAGATCGTGAATTTGGTTATGAGTGTGGATCAGGACAATTCTCCTGAAATCACCGCTATGATCGGTACCTCCTGCGCATTGGCCATCTCTGATGTTCCGTTCAGCGGACCGATCGGTGGTGTGATTGTTGCCCGTGTTGACGGACAATTCGTCATTAACCCCACGGTGGATCAAGCGGCCAAGAGCGAAATGTATCTGGTGGTTGCCGGCACCAAGGACGCCATCATGATGGTGGAAGCCGAAGCCCATGAGCTTCCGGAAGAAGTAATGCTGGAAGCAATTATGTTCGGCCATGAAGAAATCAAGAAAATTTGTGCCGCCATTGAGGAATTTGTCAAGCAAGTGGGCAAACCCAAGATGGAGGTTGTCCTTCATGCTGTGGACGGCACTGTGAACAGCGACGTGCGCGCGTATGCCCAGGAGAAGCTGGTGCAAGCCGTGCGCATCGCCGAGAAGCATGCCCGTACGGAAGCCATTGAAGCGGTGAATGCGGAAACCGTTGAGCATTTTAAAGCCGTGTATGAGGATGATTCCTCCAAGATTGCCGACGTGAAGGAGGTTCTTTACGATATCGTCAAGGAAGAAGTCCGCCGCCTGATCACCCATGACAAGGTGCGTCCTGATGGCCGTGGTCTGGATGAAATCCGTCCGATCTCCTGCGAAACCTCCCTTTTGGCACGTACACATGGCTCCGCTTTGTTTACCCGCGGCCAAACCCAGGCTCTGTCCATCGCAACATTGGGCTCCATCGGCGACGAGCAAATGCTTGATGGTATCGACCTGGAAGAGCGCAAACGGTTTATGCATCACTACAACTTCCCTCCGTTCAGCGTAGGCGAAGCCCGTCCGCTCCGCCCGCCGGGACGCCGGGAAATCGGACACGGCGCCTTAGGCGAACGTGCTCTGGAAATGGTGCTGCCGGATGAGAAGGAATTCCCGTACACCATCCGTGTCGTATCTGAGGTTCTGGAATCCAACGGCTCTACCTCCCAAGCTTCCATTTGCGCCAGCACCATGGCTTTGATGGACGCAGGCGTGCCGATCAAGGCTCCTGTTGCCGGTGTGGCTATGGGCCTGATCAAGGATGGTGAGCATGTTTCCATTCTGACTGACATTCAAGGCATGGAAGACCACCTGGGCGACATGGACTTTAAGGTAGCCGGTACCGCCAAGGGTGTAACCGCCATTCAAATGGATATCAAAATCGACGGCATCGACCGCAGCATCCTGAAGGAAGCTCTTCAGCAAGCCTACAAGGGCCGGATGTTCATCATGGAGAAGATGCTGGCCACTATCGACAAGCCCCGCAAGGAGCTGTCGCAGTATGCGCCTAAGATCATCACCATGTCCATCCACCCGGATAAGATCCGTGAGGTTATCGGCGCAGGCGGCAAGGTGATCAACAAGATCATCGAGGAAACCGGCGTTAAGATCGATATCGAGCAGGACGGCAGCATCTTCATTGCCTCCAGCAATCAGGCCGCCAACGAGCGGGCCCGTGAGATCATCGAAAGCATCGTCCGCGAGGTAGTAGTGGGTGAAACCTACCTGGGCACCGTGAAGCGCGTGGAGAAGTTCGGCGCATTCGTTGAGGTGCTGCCGGGCAAGGAAGGTCTTGTCCATATTTCCCAGCTGTCCACTGAGCGTGTAGCTAAGGTGGAAGACGTGGTGAATGTCGGTGACAAGATCACGGTTAAGGTAACCGAGATTGACAATCAAGGCAGAGTGAATTTGTCGAGAAAAGCAACTATGTCTTGATTTGAATCCTCACAAAGACAGCCCGGAAAAGACGCGTAATCCGCGTTTTCTCCGGGCTGTTCACTTTGGGCGGGAGTTTTCCGGTACGGGGTGCCCGTAACATCAATCGTCATTCCTTCTCCGCGGCCGGCTTTGTCCATGGTGCGCACCAAGCCTGCAGAACGTCCAGCGACTTGAACAGCAAGAGACCGACCAAGCCCATGACCACAATGCCGCAGAACATCTCTGCGTAATTCATGCGGGCCCACGCGCTCATGATCAGGTAGCCGATGCCGAAGTCGGTAGCGTAATTTTCGGCAAAAAACAGTGATGCCAGCGAGATGCCGATGCTGATCCGCAAGCCGGAGAATATATGCGGCAGGGTGGCTGGCAGCACAAGATACCGCCACACCTGCCCCCGCGAAGCGCCAAAGCCATTCATGACGCGGAAATAAGGCTCGGGCACTTGCGAAACGCCGTCCCGTACAGATAGCATAATCTGGAATACGATGATCCAGATGATCAGCATAATTTTCGATGTATTCCCAAGGCCAAAAAGCAGCATAAATACGGGAAGGAACGCCACCTTCGGAATGGGATAGACAAAATAAACAAACGGCGACAGCAGGCGCCCAAACCACTTGCCAGTTCCCAATAAAATGCCGGCCGGCACGGCAATCAGCAGTGCAATGGCAACAGCTGCGAGCACGCGTGCAATGCTGGCAAGGGCGTGCAGGAGCAGCGGCAGCTTCAAGTATGAGAACGACGAAAACGGCGACGGAATCGTATGGGTATCCAGCAGTGAGTGGAGGAGCTGCCACAAAAGCACAAAGCTGAGAAACCCGGCTAGCTGAGTCCAGATGGTCCGTTGCACCCGTTTAGTCGCCTCAATCCGCCGTCGCATATTCACTCCGTTCCGCATTCATCCATTGCCGGATGCCGATGCAGGTCTCATAGAACCCCAGCTGCTCCCGGGGATTGGCACATCCGTAAAACGGATTGCTCCTGCTTTCAATCTTTCCCTGTCCCCTTAAAAGCAAAATATGTTCACCCATCATAACCGCTTCTTCAATATCATGCGTCACCATCAGCATAGTCGTATGCCGCTGCTGCAGCTGTGCCAGCATCAGATCCTGCATCGCATGTTTAGTGACGGAATCCAGCGAGGAGGTTGGTTCGTCCATCAGCAGAAAATCGGGTTCGCCGATAAGCGTGCGGGCTAAAGCTGCGCGCTGCCGCTGCCCGCCACTCAGCTCATGGGGATATTTGTCACTTAGAGTATCCAGCTCCATTTCCCGCAGCAGCTGCATCACCTTGTTTCTCTGCATGGCGCCAGTGTCCCGTTGCCCGCTCAGCCGAAGCGGCATGAGGACCGTTTCATAAACGGTTTGCCACGGGAAAAGTCCAAGCTCCTGCATCAGAAAAGCAGTGCCCCGGCGTGGCCGCAGCACCTCCGCGCCATCCACAGCAACACGCCCTTCGGCCGGTTGGATAAACCCGGCAATGACGTTCAGCAGCGTACTTTTGCCGATTCCCGATTTGCCGATTAACGCGTAAGACATTCCTTTTTTCAATTCCAGCTCCAACCGGCGAAAAACCGTTTGGCCGCCAAGCCGTACGGTCAAACCGGCCAATTCTACAAAAGGTTGCATTCTTTTTTTGCGCCTCTCTTCCCGACTATCCTGCTGCTGTCCGGTGATAGAGAACATAGCAGCAGCCAGCGGTATTTTGTGCCAAAATCATACCACAAGCGCCAGAAACGGACAATTCATTATCCCTTGCTTCGGATGGGGATCAAACCTGCTGCTGCATCAACTGTGACATCCGTCACGAGAGCGAACCAGGTGGCATGTTAAGCTTGGATAATCAAGTGCCGGGAGGAAATAGCACCATGACGTATTCTGTTCTAATGTATCATGAATTGCGGGAGGCGCGGGACTTTGATCCGGGGCGTCCGTCCCCGATCGATGTGAGGCAGTCCTATAACGATGTGTTGCCCGCACCGCTGTTTGTTACCGTGGAGCAATTCACTGAACAAATGGCTTATTTGCACGAACAAAACTATTATGCGCTGTCGCTTGAGGAAATCCGGCAGCATTACGCAACCGGGAAGCCGCTTCCCGAACGTTCCGTGTTACTTACCTTCGACGACTGCTTCCAGTCGCTTCGGACTTATGCTTTGCCTGTGCTGCGCCAATACGGTATGCGTGCCGTCGGGTTTGTCGTGACGGGCTGGCTGCATGATCAGGCTCGGCCCTTCAACCCGGACAAATCAGTGTGCATGGCTTCCAGCCAGTTGGCAGATATGACTGATGTATTCGAATTTGCCAATCATACAAACTGTATGCACCGGCGTTACGGCCCGGAAGCAAGCGATATGCTTCGGTCTGACGATGCAGCGTTGGCTGCCGATCTTGAGCAATGCAACGCCCATCCTGTCATCCAGGCGCGTGATGTTTTCGCTTATCCGTTCGGGTTGTATGATGCGCGCAATGTGGACGTGCTGCGACAAGCAGGCTTCAAGCTGGCGTTTACGACTGAGCCGGGGCGAAACGGCCCGGACAGCGATCCCTTGCGGCTTCGGCGCAATGTTGTGCCCTATTTCATGGATATGGAGCGGTTCAAACAGATTTTATAACAGGATGTGGGAATGATGAGAAAACAAACAGGATTTGTGTTATGGACAGCCATGCTGCTGATGATGATAACAGCTTGCAGCGGGAAAGCCGCGGCTCCGGAACCGGGGGCGGGCGCACCCTCAGGGAAAAAGTTTGTTGTGGGTATTTTGCCGGCTGAAGCGGCTATTCCGATTATTCTGGCTCAGGAGAAGGGGTTTCTGAAGGAAGAAGGGGCAGTGATAGAGATCAAGGCGTTCTCGTCGCCGGGTGACAGGAATATCGCCGTGCAGGCGAAGGGACTGGATGCTGTCATTGCGGATGTGATGACCGCGGCAGCCTTCCGGCATAACGGGATTGGGATGACCGTCACATCCGACATCAGTGAGGATTTCAAAATCCTGTCCTCCCCCGGCTCCGGCATAACGGCCATGAACAAGCTTAACGGGAAAAAAGTGTCGCTGGTACGCAATTTTATTCTGGAATACATTATGGATCAATACGCACAGCGGGACGGCTTCAGCTACAGCATCGTCGAGATTCCGTCGTTTGCCGGCCGCGCGGAAGCACTGCTGTCGGATCAAATCGACGGCGTTGTATTCACCGAGCCGCAGGCTGGCATGCTGGTCAAGCAGGGTGCCCATCTGCTCGGCAGCTCCAGAGAGGCCGGCATCAAAGGCGGCACACTTCTGTTCACGGACGAAATGATCAAACATTATCCCGGCGATATCGCCGCATTTTATAAGGCTTACAACCGCGCTATTGACTATATGAACGACACCAATCCGTCCCAATATGTAGACATTCTGATTCGTTATCAGTTCCCCGAGCAGATCGGCGCCTACTTGACCAGTTTGACCGGCGGTTTCGAACATGCCGGTACCATCGAACGGGAGCGCTTCGACGATATTGTCCGGTGGACGAAAGCTAAAGGTTTGATTGACAAGGCGTACAGCTATGAGGAACTGACTGATTTTTCGTTTGTTGCACCATAAGATCTCGCTTCACCCCCTTTTTCCGCAAGTAAAATCAAGCCAGTGCAATTTCAACCACTCTATAATGGCTATAGAGTGGTTGAAATGAGGTGAACGGATCCATGTACGAGTGGCGCAAGCAAATCCAAATCATCGTGGATGAAATTGATGAATGTATGAAACAGCATAATGGGGAGGCCATAACGCTGGGGCTTCTTTCCCGCAAGCTGGGTTATTCCGAGTTTCATACCACCAGAAAGTTTAAGGAAATTTCCGGTATGCAATTTAGGGATTATCTGCGGCTTAGAAAGCTGGCCTTTGCACTGAAGGATGTACGGGATAGCCCCAAAAGCATGTTGGACATCGCTTTTGATTATGGATTTTCATCACACGAAGCCTTTACACGTGCTTTTAAGACGGCCTATGGTATTGCTCCAGGTGATTACCGCAAACATCCGATGCCTGTGATCCTCCGTACAAAAATTAACCCTTTTGACCGCTACTTTTTCGGGTTGGGAGAGATCGGTATGATGAAGTCGGCAGATGATCTTAAGATTTATGGTGTAACGATTCCCGCACATAAGTTTTTGCACATTCAGAACTCTGAGAGCAATGGATATTGGGATTTTTGGCAAAAGCAAAGTCTGATTCCGGGCCAGGACTGTGAAACGATTTGCGGCTTGCTGGACAGCATCAAGGGCAAGCTGGATGACGATGGCGGGAGTGAAGTCAACAGCGGCAGCGGTCAGATTATGGCGTATATCAATGATCCTGACGGCAGGCTTTGCGATTGGGGGATTCCCCGTACGGAATGTTATGGTGTACGTCTTCCTTATGACTATAAAGGCGAAATACCGCCCCAACTGCTTATGCGTTATATTCCCGAAGCCGAGTATATGGTTTTTGAACACGGACCCTTCGATTATGAGCAGGAAAACCGCAGTGTGGAGGAAAAGATGGAGAAGGCCATGGCAGACTTTGATTATGCCGGTATCGGTTATTGCTTGGATACGTCACCTGGCCGAATCGTCTATGTGTATCATGATCCGGAACGGTATTGGAAATATATCCGGCCGGTGCGCAAGCTATAGTCCTTAGATTCTGTCACAGCTCTTCCAGATGATAAACCTTCGGCCTTGCCCCTTGACTTTGACGCAGGGGAAGGGAGTATGCTGAAGCTATAGAAATCAGGCTTAGCTAGGAGGAGTAAGTATGGAAGAGCTGGTGAAGATCAGGGAAGTAGCGTTGAAGTATGATATTACGGCCCGCACGCTCCGGTATTACGAGGACATGGGTCTGCTTGCGAGTGTAAGGAGCGGGGATTATGCGTACCGGATGTATGACGGACAGGCGTTAAAACGGCTGGAGCAGATTCTGGTGCTGCGCAAGCTGAACATTAGTGTGAAGGATATCGCCCGCATTTTCAGCTCTCCCGGTACGGAGGTATTGATGGAGGTGCTCAGCGGGAAGGTGGCCGGCATCGATGGGGAGATGGCGCTTTTGCAGGAGCTGAAGGAGATTGTGCTGGAGTTTATCCGGCTGATCGAGGAGTCTCCCTTTCCCGATGCCGGGGATATCCGTCTTCTGTTCGAAAAGGCCAAGGGAATGGAAAGCCAGCTGGTTGCTGCTTCCCTTCA
This sequence comes from Bacillota bacterium, assembly GCA_023391955.1. Taxonomy (GTDB): domain Bacteria; phylum Bacillota; class Bacilli; order Paenibacillales; family NBRC-103111; genus Paenibacillus_AR. Next base: position 13,127 of record JAEWAA010000032.1, read on the forward strand.
TGAGGAACAGCCGGAAGCGGTTACCCGGATGCTGGAGGTAACGGAGAAGCTGGAGCGGCTGCCTGATGTCCGTGTGATTAAGCTTCCTCCGGTAAAAATGGCCTGTTCGGGAGAGGCGGAGTTGGAGGTGTTTGACCGTTGGTTCAGCGCCATTGATACCCGACATTACCTGACTCCCCGGGATTTTATGTGGTTTAATGCCCGAACCAACCGGTTCGAGTGGCTGTTTGCGCTGACCCATGGCATGGAGGATACGGGAGGGTTTGAGGTGATTTCCTTTCCCGGGGGACTGTATGCGGTTGCATCCGCCATTGACGGGGACGAGATCCCGAAGGTGAATGCTCTTATTCACAAGTGGGTGGATCAGAATGAGCACTTTGAGGTATCGACCTCCGCTAATGATCCGCATGAACGTTATGACATGGGACATATTTTTACGCCGAAGGTATTTAAAGAGTGCACGGGATACCATATGATGGATTTGTTTGTGCCTATTGTGCTCCGGCAGTCTGTGCGTTCCTCTGTCCGCTCCTGAAACGGAGCCAAAAAAACTGTGATAGCGAACAACAAATGTTCGTTATCCATGAAAAACACGACTTTTTCGCTGAATAGCATACATAAAATGATTGCTATTACTCTAAAACGCCATATACATAAGCCAATTTCAACGGATAGCAATCATTTTATGTAGCTTATCTGGGTTCAGGAGGGGGAGAAGGGACATATAGCGTACATTTTATGGCGCTTACATCCGCGACTTCCCTTATTCTGAGACCCCTGACTCCCCAGCTTGGATTCCTCGGCCGATGCTCAAACCTTTCTGCAAGGGATAGAAAGGGAGAGGACAGGAACAACTCTCGTATAGCTTGGAATCCTCAGCACGGCCACCTTCTCCTTCAACCCATAGTTTCCTCGCCGCGCCGCTTCCCCATCTAACCTTGGTTACCCCTGCATCTGCTCCCATCAGCCCCTTTACCGGACCACCCGGATTTTTTCGTGTGCTGCTTCACATAACCTTGTCCAATTAGGCATACTATGAGAAAAATAAGGTTATGACGAGGTGCAGAAGCACATGAATGTCAGAGATCCGCGGATAAAAGCCCTGACGCTGTTGTCGGTGGCATTGATGGTATGGGGAATCAGCCGCACACCTTCGGTGATGCAGTATATAACGGATGTGCAAAACGGGACAAGCGCCCAACAAATGCGGATGGCTGCGCAAAGCGCAAGCGGTACACCCTTCCCTGGAGGCGAACCCCAGGCAGTGGCTGTATGGGGCCGCGCGGCGGAGAACTCCGATCCGCAGCTTCTGGAGCGGATTCGGGATGAGGCGGAGAAAACCCGCGTCGCACCCGTGAATGCCCGGCTGGACCGGATCTGGAAGGCCATCCCGGAGCTGAACGGACGGGAGATTGATGTGGACAAGACCTACCGGCTGGCCCTGCCGCTTCCGTCGGGAAGTCCGATTCCGTATGTATATAAGGTAATAACGCCGCAGGTGAAGCTGGATGATCTGGGGGCACAGCCCATTTACCGGGGCAACCCCGATAAAAAAATGGTGTCCATGATGATTAATGTGGCCTGGGGAGATGAGTATCTGCCCTCCATGCTGGAAACGCTGCGGAAGGAAAATGTCCATGCCACCTTCTTTTTTGACGGGACCTGGCTGTCCAAAAATCTGGAGAAGGCCAAGGAAATCGGTGCAGCCGGGCATGAGCTGTCCAATCACGCGTATACGCACAAGAATATGAGCCAGCTATCCCGCAGCAAGGCGGAGGAGGAAATCCGCAAAACCCAGGAGCTCTTGGAGAAGATCGGGGTAAAAAATGCGCTGTTCGCTCCACCTTCGGGGGATTATGACCAGGAGACGGTTGAGATAGCGTACAGTATGAAGCTGCGGATCATTCTGTGGACTATTGATACAGTGGATTGGCAGAAGCCCAGGCCGGAGGATGTGGTCACCAAGATTACCTCCAAGCTGGAGCCGGGGGCGATGATTCTCATGCATCCCACTGCCTCAGCCTCCCAGGCGCTGCCCGGAATGATCAAGGCTGCCAAGAAAAAGGGACTAGCCTTGGGTACCGTCAGCGAATTAATTTCTCCCGAGCGGGTGCCGGAACTGGAAACCAGCCTGGGCAAGTGATAAACTTAAGGTTGCGCGGCACGAAGGATGACCGGCGGATGCTTGCGAAGCCAGTTTTCGCTTTCGCGAAAACCCTTAAGGAGGAACACACTTGAATCATTATAC
>JAEWAA010000218.1 GCA_023391955.1 Bacillota bacterium
GCGCCTCGCTCGGCATCGGCCGCACCTTCCAGAATCTGGCGCTGTTCGGGCACATGACCGTGCTCGACAACATCATGGTCGGCCGCCACCACCTGCTGAAGAACAACTTCCTGACCGGGTCGCTCTATTGGCTGACCGGCGCCAGGAAGGAGGAGCTGTCCCACCGCCGCGAGGTGGAGGAGATCATCGACTTCCTCGAAATCCAGCATGTGCGCAAGGCCACCGCCGGCACGCTGTCCTACGGCCTGCGCAAGCGGGTTGAACTGGCCCGCGCCATCGCGCTGAAGCCGGACCTGATCCTGCTGGACGAGCCGATGGCCGGCATGAACTTGGAAGAGAAGGAGGACATGGCCCGCTACATCGTCGACCTGAACGAGGAGTTCGGCATGACCGTGGTCATGATCGAGCACGACATGGGCGTGGTCATGGACATCTCGCACCGGGTGATGGTGCTGGAATTCGGCAAGAAGATCGCCGAAGGCAAGCCGGAGGAGGTCCTGGCCGATCCCCGCGTGCGCCGCGCCTATCTGGGCGAGGACGACGAGGAAGAGGCGCCGGCCGCCACCGCCGCTCAGCCGCGGAAGGAGGTCGCGTGATGTCGAAGCTCGATCTGCCCGATCTGGCCGTCTACGACACCCTGCCGAAGCTGGTGGCATTGCATGCCCGCGACCATGGCGGCGACATCGCCATGCGCGAGAAGGATTTCGGCATTTGGCGGACCTTCACCTGGGCCGACGTGCATGCCCGCATCCGTGCCTTCGCGCTGGGCATGACCAAGCTGGGCGTCGTACCGGGCGAGGTCGTCGGGCTTCTCGGCGACAACCGTCCCGACTGGGTGATGGGCGAGATCGCGACCCATGCGGTGCGCGGCTACAGCCTGGGCATCTACCGCGACGCTCTGGACGAGGAGGTCGCCTACCTCATCACCTATGCCGACGTGAAGGTGGTGTTCGCCGAGGACGAGGAGCAGGTCGACAAGCTGCTGAACCTCGCCGACCGCCTGCCGACGCTGCAGCACATCATCTATTCCGACCCGCGCGGCATGCGCAAATACCACGACCCCCGCCTGATGCCGGTCACCGATCTGATCCGCATGGGCGAGGAACTGCTGGCGCAGCACCCGGACCTCTACGACCGCATGGTGGCCGAGACGAAGGGCGAGGATGTCGCCATCCTCTGCACCACCTCCGGCACCACCTCGAACCCGAAGATGGCGATGCTGCCGGCTGGACGCCTGATCCGCCACGTCGCCAGCTACCTGTCCGCCGATCCCAAGGGGCCGGAGGACGAGTATGTGTCCGTCCTGCCGCTGTCCTGGATCATGGAGCAGGTCTACGCCGTCGGCATGGGCATGGTGTCGCGGATGCGCGTGAACTTCGTCGAGGAAGCCGAGACGATGATGCACGACTTCCGCGAGATCGGGCCGACCTTCGTCCTGTTCGCGCCGCGCCTGTGGGAGGCCATCGCCGCCGACGTGCGCGCCCGGATGATGGACGCCTCGCCCTTCAAGCAGAAGATGTACGAACTCGGCATGAAGCTGGGGCTGGAGGCGCTGTCGAAGGGGCAGCGCTCGGCGATGGCCGACGCGATCCTGTTCAAGGCTCTGCGCGACCGGTTGGGCTTCACCAACCTGAAATCGGCGGCCACCGGCGGCGCGGCGCTTGGGCCGGACACCTTCAAGTTCTTCCAGGCACTGGGCGTGCCGCTACGCCAGATCTACGGTCAGACCGAGACGATGGGCGCCTACACCGTCCATCGCGGCACCGACGTGGATTTCGACACCGTCGGCGTGCCCTTCGATGACGGCATCGAGGTGAAGGTGATCGACGCCGACCACAACGGCGTTGGCGAGATCGTCACCCGCCACCCCAACATGTTCGCCGGCTATTACCGGAACGAGAAGGCGACCGTCGCCGACATGCGCGACGGCTGGATGCACACCGGCGACGCCGGCTTCTTCGACAAGAAGGGGCATCTGGTCATCATCGACCGTATCAAGGACATCGCCACCACCGCCCAGGGCGACCGCTTCAGCCCGCAATACATCGAGAACAAGCTGAAATTCAGCCCCTATGTGGCGGAAGCCGTGGTGCTGGGCGATGGCAGGCCGCATCTGGCGGCGATGATCTGCATCCGTTTCCCCATCGTCAGCAAATGGGCGGAGCGCAACCGCATCGCCTTCACCACCTATACCGACCTTGCCGCGCGCCCGCAGGTGTTGGACCTGCTGCGGGAGGAGGTGGCCAAGGTGAACGCCACCCTGCCGGAGCCGCAGCGCATCCGCGAATTCCTGCTGCTCTACAAGGAGTTGGACGCGGATGACGAGGAGCTGACCCGCACCCGCAAGCTGCGGCGCGGCGTCATCGCCCGGAAATACGGCGATATCATCGACGCGATCTACCGTGGCGACTCCGCCATTCCGGTGGACACCACCATCACCTTCCAGGACGGCACCCGCCAGCGCATCCGCACCACGCTACAGGTCGCGCGGATGGCGGAAGGGTCCGCCCTGCCCATGGCGGCGGAGTAGCGGGATGGACTGGTCGCTGCTGCTGCAGCTCACCCTGAAC
>JAEWAA010000263.1 GCA_023391955.1 Bacillota bacterium
ATGCAGCTCCTTCGTTTTGGCACGGATTACCTCCAGCACGGGTGGCTGATCACAGGCCGTCACCACCGGCACACCGGATTTGATAATCCCCGCCTTCTCCTCCGCCACCTTGGCCAGGGTGTCACCCAGAATTTCCATATGATCATGCCCTACATTAGTAATGACACAAATCACCGGGGTGACGATATTGGTGGAATCCAGTCTTCCCCCAAGCCCGGTTTCCCAAATCACATAATCCGGGTAGGTGACGGTGCCGTAATACATCAAAGCCAAAGCCGTGGAAACCTCGAACATGGTGGGGGATTCCAGCTCCGTACCGGCGATTTCCTCCACAAGAGGCTTCAGCTGCCGGCACAGGCGCAGCAGCTCCTCCTCCGGTATATCCAACCCGTTGTATTGAATCCGGTTGGTATACTTTTCGATATACGGAGAGGTAAAGGTGCCCACATCATAGCCGTTGGCCAGCAGCACCTTGGTCAGATAGGCGCAGGTAGAGCCTTTGCCATTGGTGCCCGCCACATGAATAAACTTCAGCCTGCGCTCCGGGTGGTCCAGCATGTCCATCAGCCGCTCCATACGCTTCAGCCCGGGTTTCATCCCCAGGGACACCAGCCCGGTGATCCATTCCACCGCTTCCCGGTAATCCCCCAGCCCGGCCTCTGCAATATCCGCATGCTCTTCCGCCTCCGGCATTCCGCCGTGTTCCCGGTCCAAATCATTCCGATTGTTGATCCGATTCTCATGTGTCATGAGCTCATCCCTTATCACTATATGATCGGCTGTCCCTTCGGATACAGCCATCTGTCACGCTTGCGCCGGATAATTGGCGAAAATTAGAAAAAACTCCAGGGCGGATATATATTCATTCTTTATCGCACAAGCGAGCCAGCGCCTTCAGGAGACGCTGACTCATCTATGTCCGTTGCTTCAATTAACCCTTCAGCTCCGCCAGGCGGGCTGCCACAATTTCACGTTTGGCGGAATAGTCCGCCATCTTAGCCTTCTCTTCCTCGATCACCTTGGCCGGCGCCTTGGCCACAAAGCCTTGATTGGCCAGCTTCTTCTCGACACGCTCCACCTCGCTGTTGAGGGTCTGGATTTCCTTCTCCAGACGGGCAATTTCCTGGGCAATATCAATCAGGCCTGCCAGAGGCAAATACAGCTCGGCGCCCGTAACCACAGCGGTCATGGCCTTAGCCGGCACTTCCAATGCAGTATTCACTTCAAGCAGCGAGGTGCCGCAGAAACGCTTCAGGTATTCCGTGTTCCGCTCCAATGCCGCTTGGGCCTGGCTGTCCGCAGGCTTCAGCAGCAGCTCGATTTTTTTGGACATGGGCACATTCACTTCCGCCCGGATATTCCGCACCGAACGGATAATATCCATCAGGAAGGCCATCTCGCCAACAGCCTCCGGCGCTTCCAAAGCCGGATCGTATTGCGGCCAATCCGACAGCATGATGGTTTCGCCGTTATGGGGCAGATGCTGCCAGATTTCTTCGCTGATAAACGGCATAAACGGATGGATCAGGCGCAGTGTCCGGTCCAGTACATACGCCAGAACGGCTTGAGTGCTTGCCTTGGCTTCCATATCGGTGCCGTAGAGAGACAGCTTGGCGAACTCAATGTACCAGTCGCACAGGTCATCCCAGATAAAGTTATACAAAAGCCGGCCGGTTTCGCCGAACTCGTATTGATCCATCAGACGGGTAACATCCCGTACGGTCTCGTTCAGACGGTGAAGAACCCAACGGTCGGAGGTGGACAGCTTCCGGTTCAGATGAACATCCGCCAGCTCCACACCCTCCAGATTCATCAGAGCAAAGCGGGAGGCGTTCCAGATCTTGTTGGCAAAATTCCGGATCTGCTCCACCCGTTCCCACCGGAAACGGAGGTCCTGGCCCTGCGTGCTGCTGGTGGAAATCATGAAGCGCATGGCGTCCGCGCCGTATTTCTCGATAACCTCCAGCGGATCGACGCCGTTGCCCAAGGACTTGGACATCTTGCGGCCTTCCGAATCCCGCACCAAACCGTGGATCAACACATCCTTGAAGGGAATTTCATCCGTGAATTCCAACGCCATGAAGATCATCCGGGAGACCCAGAACGGAATAATGTCATAACCCGTGACCAGTACGCTGGTGGGATAGTACCGCTTCAGATCATCGGTGGCTTCCGGCCAGCCCAAGGTGGAGAACGGCCACAGCCCGGAGCTGAACCAGGTATCCAGCACATCCTCGTCCTGGCGGATTTGGGCGCTTCCGCACTTGGCGCAAGCCGTCACTTCTTCTTCAGAAACATGCAGCTCGCCGCAAGCCTCACAGTAGTAGGCGGGAATCCGGTGGCCCCACCACAGCTGGCGGGAAATACACCAATCGCGGACATTTTCGATCCATTGCATATACGTCCGTTCAAAACGCTCCGTCACAAAATGGGTGCCCTTACCGCTCTTCTGGGCGGCAATGGCCCGCTCGGCCAACGGCTTCATGGATACGAACCATTGCGTGGACAGATAAGGCTCAATAACGGCGCCGCTGCGCTCGCTGTGGCCCACCTGATGCAGATGGTCCTCAATCTTCACCAGCACACCCTGCTCCTTCAAATCGGCAACCAGCTGCTTGCGGCATTCGAAACGGTCCTGCCCGTTGTATTTGCCTGCGTTCTCATTCATCGTGCCGGTTTCGTCCATAACCAGAACCTGGGGCAGATTATGGCGTCTTCCTACCTCGAAGTCGTTGGGGTCGTGGGCGGGTGTAATCTTAACCGCACCGCTGCCGAACTCTTTTTCCACATAGTCGTCTGCAATAACCGGAATTTCCCGGCCCACAATCGGAAGCACCAATGTCTTGCCAATCAGATGGGTGTAGCGCTCATCCTTGGGATTAACGGCTACTGCCGTATCGCCCAGCATGGTTTCCGGACGGGTGGTGGCCACGATAATACTGCCGCTGCCATCCGCAAGCGGATACTCCAGGTGGTACAGATGCCCCTGTACTTCCTTATATTCCACTTCAATATCGGACAAGGCCGTACGGGCTGCCGGGTCCCAGTTGATGATATATTTGCCCCGGTAGATCAGGCCCTTCTCATACAGCTTGACGAATACCTGGCGGACTGCCTTGTTCAGGCCTTCATCCAGGGTAAACCGCTCCCGGGAATAATCCAGGGCTAAGCCCATTTTGGCCCATTGGTCGCGGATAATGTCGTTATAGTGCCCTTTCCACTCCCAAACCTTCTCCAGGAACTTCTCCCGGCCCAGATCATAGCGGGTGATTCCTTCCGCACGCAGCTTCTGCTCCACCTTGGTTTGGGTCGCGATCCCGGCATGGTCCGAACCTGGCAGCCACAGGGTATCGTAGCCCTGCATCCGCTTCATCCGGGTAAGAATATCCTGCAGGGTAAAATCCAGCGCATGCCCGATATGCAGCATTCCTGTTACATTCGGGGGCGGGATCACGATGGTGAAGGTTTCTTTATCCGGACGTTTGCCCGCTTCGAAATAACCGTTTTGCTTCCAATATTCATACCACTTGGTTTCCGCTTCCTTCGGATCGTACGTGGTCGGCATGCCGCCGGCCGCTTTGGTATTGTCGGTTGCGGCTGTCTCCAGCGCTTCTTCATGCAGATCTGCCATGTGAATACCCCTCCGTCTTTTCAATCAAAGTTGAGTCCAAGCCAACAAAAAAAGCCCTCCGTCCTCATCAAAGGACGAAAGGCTAACGCTTCCGTGGTACCACCTTCATTCCGCGGCGTTTCCATAAAGGCATCTGCCTGCGGCACTCAAGAACGGGTAACGGCCGTCTGCCGGCAAATTGTACGCGGCACCCTTGCGGGTCCCTCCAATCTGCAGCTCCGGGGCGACTTCGTGGATACTTGCTCCTCCGCGGAACCTTGCAGCCGTAACCGGCTCCGCTCTCTGTGAAGGAAAATCCCTCTACTACTCCCCATCCAAGCTTGTATGGAAAATTTATATATTCTATGATATACGACTGCCGCACGTGCGTCAACAGCCGGGCTTATCTTTTAGTATGGGCAAATTGTGACGGTTGTATGCATAAGAAGTTCCCCAATCCCGGACCATATGGTAAAATATTCATATCTTACGCGGAATGGTGGATAGCGTGCTATGCTGCAGGAGAAGGAGCTTCCGGAAGAACAGGCGATTATCGACGAGACGGTCATCAGACGGGTCAAACAATATATTGAAGGCAAACATCCCGGGTTCACTGCAGAGCAGCAGGAGGATGTGTTCTCCAATGCCATTCACCGGATCATCGATGTCCACCTGCCGGAATTCGAGGAGAGCACCAGGGTCATACTCCGGCAGAGGCTGCTGGCACGTTTGGAAGGGGAGGGGGCTGCTTCCCTTTTGAACCGGGATGTGCTGGAGGTTTGCCTGCTGCTGGGGCTGGAGGAGCCTGCTCTTGCGCAGCTTGAGGTGTGGAAGGGCAAACATGAATTGGCCGCCGGCTCTTGTCCTCCTTTTGCATCTCCATATCCGTCGATACCAAAAAAGCTGTCGCTTCCTCAGGAGCCCCTTTCTCATCAAGCTTCACTCCCTTCAACGGGTAGCCGCAGGATCTGGCAGTTGGCCGGGGCGGCCTTGCTGGTCTTCTTTTTGTGGGCTGCAGGCGCTCCCACTGAACCGGACATTCACCCCAAGGTTGACCACAACGCTTCGCTCTCTTCCGCATCTGTTAATTCCACCTCCCTGCCTGCAATCTCCGACTTTCCGCTTCCCGATGAATATACCTACCATCAAGTCAACACGGCAGAATTGAAAGACTGGCTGCAGTCCAGAAGCTCCCTGTTGGCTGAAGAGCCCTATTTTTCCGCCATTCTCGAAGCCGCTGAGAGGAACAACCTGAATCCGCTGCTTCTCTTCGCCATTACCGGTCAGGAGCAGGGTTATGTGCCCAAGGAAAAGAAGCAGGCGAAGAAAATTGCCAACAATCCCTTCAATGTGCATCACAGCTGGCAAGC
>JAEWAA010000270.1 GCA_023391955.1 Bacillota bacterium
CGTCAGATGTGTATAAGTGTCAGGTATTCAGCGGGTCCAGATTGAACTGCTTGGCCAATGCCATATAAGCCGCCCATACGACAAGGCAAGCAAACACCAGCTTGCCTTTTTTGTTATTTTTGCCGGACATCTTCAAGCCAGCATACATCAAGAGCCCCGACACCAACAGAATAAGGAAAGCCGCGAGAAATCCGTTCATTGCTCCTGTTCCTTCTTCGAAAGTTTATTGTATCCCTTGTTGCTGAGCCCTACCTTTTTCATTTTCACTTTGGCGTTGACCTGCAGATTGATTTTTTTGAAAATATCCTCCTTGTCCTCCTCCATCTGCTTCCATTGCTTCGGGTATTTCCGGTAAATCCATTCCGAGATGCCTGCCACATCCGCATTGGCTTTTTTGGAGGCGGCCCATGCCCGTTTGCACATGCCGACTACCTCGTTTTGCACACTTTCCTCCATCTTCCGAATGATTTCCGGCTTGAGGAGATTGGTAGCACTTCCCGTTTCATTCAGCCATCCGTCCATCTCAATATTGACATTGACATTGTATTTACCGTCTTCCTCCTTGACTTTAATCCTGGTTTTGGAGCTGGATACCACGAAGGTGGAATCCTTGTCCTTATCCTTGTCCGGATCGGAGGCGAAGGGAATCGTGGAGGCCTGGACCTGGTCGCTCAAGAAGGAAGCGCCAAGCGCTTCTTCATCACTCATCCATCCCACCAGCTTGGTTTCCTTGATGATGGCGGCCCTTCCCAGACGGAGCTTGGAGGGGACGGTGGTTTGCTTCAGCTGATCAATCCCTGTAACCTCCTTGGAACCGGAAATAATAATCTCCGGAACCAGAGTGCTGTGGGACGGACTCAGCATCTTCTTAATTAAGTCATACATCCGCACATTGGGGATTTTGGACAGGTACTGCTCCTGTTTCTCCAGGATACGCTCCAGACCGATGCCCGGAATCGGCTCCGAGCTGAGCAGCTGCTCCAGGATGGAACGGCCGTCTCCGGACGCGATGAGAATGCTCACCGTCTCCCGCGAATCGGAGTTGCGCAGATACAGGTCGACCATCTGGCTGAAGCCTTTTCTGGCAGCCTCCTCCCCGATAACCAGAATGCTGTTATGGCCAAAATACAGCTTCCGCGGCGCCTCCATATAGCTTTCGGATACGGCGCCCTTGATAGTATCCCCCTCCGTGGAATACACCACAACCGGAACCTGGCCGGTGGGCCCGCCCGAAGTCCCCGCTGCCGCGGAGATGGAGGAGGGAAGGATGACCTGGAAGGACAGCACCCATTTCCCGTTTTTGCCCACATCCAGTGCGGCCGCTGAGGTAATGGAGAGCTCGTTCAATTCCGTTCGGTCCCAGCATCCTCCCAGAACCATGGATGAAAGTGCCAACAGGATCACCAACCGGCGGGAACGCCCCATGGTCAAGACCTCCTTTTCCGGGGGACTTTTTTGCGGATGAAAAGGGCCACGGCCAAAAGGAGCGGCAGAACCAGATTCATCCCAAGCAGCTCGTACGGGGTGATATGCTGCATCTGGTTATCGAATACGGTTTCATCGTGATAGGACACAAAGGCTGTTGCCATTATCACCAGATTCAACCCCAGCAGCACGGGCTTGGACGGTTTGATGCGGAAGGTTTCCGTCAGACAGTGAAAAGCGCCGAACAGGAATAGCGCCATTTTGATATAGATGGTGCAAACCCAGAAGGATACGAACATAATATCCAGACGCTCCAGCGTTGTGCCCAGTTTGATGATCTCGATCATGCTGAAGGTGGGGTAGCGGAATTGCTGCGGCATGATCGGACCGAACAGGATCAGACACAGGGCGACGGTAATGGTTAAGTGAAAGCCGGCGGCTACAGTGCCGCCCATAGCAGCCTTGGCAATTCCTTTTTTGGACTGTAAAAACGGACCGAGCAGCAGAACCAGCGCCGTCTCTGACAGCCAGCCCAACGGCAGCAGGCCACCGTATGCGATATGGGGAAAAGGGGTGTTTATCACCGGCAGCAGCTGGCTCGGTTCAATCAGATTCAGAAACAGAAGCAGGCTGATGCAGTAGGTAATGATACTGACCGTGGTAACCACCCCGTTAACCCGGGCGATAACCTCAACTCCTCCATAAACGGCATAGCTGCAAACGCACATGATGATGATCATGATGACCCAATCCGGAGTTTCGAACAGAATCTGGTCAGAGAGTATATTCGTAAACTCCTGCAGAATGATCGAGGAGATAGAGATGTAATACAGGGTCAGCAGCAGACCGACAATAGTGGCAATCCACTTGCCCAGCCGCTGGGAGATCCAGCCCAAAAAGGAAAAGGACTGGGGCACCCGCATGGCGATGGCGCCGGTCAGCCAGGCAATCCCCACTCCCAGAACGGTGGCTCCCGTAATGGAAATCCAGGCGTCCTGCTTGGAATGGGCCATGACCACACTCGGTACGACCAGAATGGCGGTGGGAATGATGGTGGCATAGATTAACGCCCCTAGCTGCCAGACTGAAATATGCTCCTTCATGATCCGTCTCCTTCCTGCCCGCCTCCCTCCGGCTGCTGCGGGGGAAATGGCTGCTGGCCTTTGGGCTGCCGCTTGGTATTGGCGGGGTTGCTGGTGCTGGGACGGTGAATCATAGCCCACTGGGGAGCCCGGATCAGAACATCCTTCAGCTCCGACAACCGCAGGGGAGAGAAGGGGGTCATGTACGGCACTCCGAAGGAGCGCAGGCTCTCCAGATGAATCAGGACCACCATCATGCCGGACATAATCCCGAACAGCCCGAAGGAGCCACCCAGGATCATCATGGCAAAGCGGATCAGCCGGGCGGAGATGGACATGCTGATGTACGGCACGACGAAATTGGATATAGCGGTAAAGGACACGACAATGACCATGGCCGCCGATACTAATCCGGCCTGAACTGCCGCTTGCCCCAGCACCAAGGCGCCTACAATGGAGATAGCGGGACCGATGGCCCGCGGCATCCGGACCCCCGCCTCCCGCAGCACCTCGAAGGTCAGCTCCATCAATATCGCTTCAATAAATGCAGGAAACGGCACTCCCTCCCGTTGGGCAGCCAGGCTGATCAAAAGGGGAGTGGGAAGCATCTCCTGATGGAAGGTGGTAATGGAAATGTACAAGGCAGGGAGAAGCATCGACAGAAAAAATGCCACAAAGCGGATGATCCGCAGAAAGCTGGAGATATCCGCCCGCTGGTAATAATCCTCGCTGGATTGGAAGTAGCGGGTGAACAAAGCCGGTGCAATCAAAACAAAGGGGGTACCGTCCACCATCACGGCTACCTTCCCTTCCAATAGGGCGCCTACCACAACATCAGGACGTTCGGTATTGATTAATGTGGGAAATGGACTGTAGGTGGAATCCTGAACGTATTCCTCAATATAGCCGGAGTCCAGAATCGCATCCGTTTCAATCACGGATAGGCGCTTGTACATCTCGTCCACAATTTCCTTGCGGGCGATGCCATCCAAATAGACCATCGCCACCTCGGTTTGGGTGACCTCCCCCATGAGGAGAACCTTGGATGCCAGCTTCGGGGATTTGATCCGTCTGCGTACCAGAGAAAGGTTGGTGCGTAGGTTTTCGTTGAAGCCCTCCTTTGGCCCACGAATGACGGTTTGGGTGGTGGTTTCCTCTACCGCGCGCTGCTCGCCTCCCGACACATTCACAGCGAGCGCTTGGCTGCACCCCTCGATCAGCACAATGGCTGAACCGCTGAAAAGGCCGGAGAAGACGGTATCCACGGTGTTCACCATCTTTACCATACCCAAAGGCACTGAATCCGCCGCTGCATTCAGCAGAGCATCACCCGTTAACCCCGCCAGGCTGTCCCGTTGGCCAAAACCGGGTTTAACCAGGGTTTGCAGCAGGTCCCTGTCTATTTTGCCGCCATCCACAATACCCTCCACCAGAATAACGGCCATCCGTACTTCATTGGTCATATAGCGGAAGGTGACATCCACATTCTCGACCAGCTCCCCATGGATGAGGGCAAGGTTTTGATCGAGGCTTTCCGTCAGAGGCTGCGGAGGTTTTTTGGGTTCCGTCCGGGGGGATTGCTTTTGTTTGTGTTTTTTCGCCGGTTTTCCGTTCAGAACGTTCATGCTTGCCTTCCTCCTTCCGGGTGGGCTCAGCCCTGTAAGACTTGGGCGGATCGCAGCAAACAGGCAGTCCTTCCAGAATATACATAGCTCTTTCACGTAGGATTCGATGTTTGGTCCGGTTTTATGCGTCCGTGCAAAGAAGCCCGGGCCAACTGCCGCTTGGGACAGTAGACTCGGGCTCTATGAATATACGGGTTCCCGTTGATTCAGGAGGTCCCCTTCAGCTTGCCGGTGAACAACAGCATAACGAAGGAAATGGCGATGGTGGCACCGCTCAACAGCCAGGCGAGGGAGGTGTTCCCCGAATCCACGGCAAAATAGATGCCGGTGGGGATGGTTTGGGTGCGGCCGGGAATATTGCCTGCGACCATCAAGGTGGCGCCGAATTCGCCCAACCCCCGGGCAAAACCCAGCACATAGCCTGTTACCAAGGCTCTCCAGGCTAAGGGCATGGTAATATGCAGCAGGACCTGCCATTCATTGGCCCCCATGGATCGGGCCGAGTCCTGAAGCTCCCGTTCAATGGACTGGAAGCCGGACTTCAGTGACTGGTACACCAGCGGGAAGGACACCACTACAGCTGCGGCCACGGCAGCCCACCAGCTGAAGATGAAGGAATGGTCGAATATTCGCTCCGCCAGTCTGCCAAACCAGGTTTTTCTCCCGACCAGCACCAGCAGGATAAAGCCGATCACCGTAGGAGGCAGCACCATTGGCAGAAGAAAAACGGTTTCCAGCAGCGTTTTTCCCTTGATCGGCTTGGTGGTCATAATCCAGGCAATCCCAATTCCGATCAGAAAAACAATAATGCTGGAGATCAGCGAAACCTTAAGCGACAAAAGCAGCGGATCGAGAAATTCCGGTTTCGTGAGCAGGTTGGTCATAGGCGTTATTTAGGAAGCGTAAAGCCGTATTTGACAAATACGTCCAGCGCTTCTTTGGTTTGCAGGTAGCTGTAAAGCTCCTTCGCCGCTGCAGGCTGTTTGGTAGCCTTCACTACACCGATGGGATATTCGATGGCTGCATGGCTGGCCGGATCGGCAGTCAGAATGATTTTGGCATTCTTGGATGCGGCGGCGTCGGTTTTGTAGACGAAGCCCGCTTCGGTGTTGCCGGTCTCCACATAGGAGAGCACCTGCTTCACATCCTTGGTCAGCACGATCTTCGGCTGGAGGGTTTCCCACAGCTTGTAATAAGTCAGGGTTTCCTTGGCGTAGCTGCCTGCCGGCACCGATTCGGGTGTACCCACGGCAAGCTTCTTCACCTCAGCCTTGGACAGGTCCTCTACCTTGGTAATGGAAAGCTTGCTGTCGGCGGCCACAACCAGCACCAGGTCGTTCAACAGCAGATTTTTGGCGGTGGCGGAATCAATCAACTGCTTGGATACCAGCGCATCCATCTGCTTCTTGCCGGCGGAGAGGAAGAGGTCGGCGGGAGCGCCCTGTTCGATTTGCTGTTGAAGGGTGCCAGATGCGCCGTAGTTGAAGGTAAGCTTCACATGAGGAGCCTTTTGGGCATAAAGGGTTTTGATCTCATTCAGGCTTTCGGTCAAGCTGGCTGCGGCGGAAATGATCAGCTCCACCGGCTCCGGGGTTTTGGTGGGTGCAGGTGACAGGCTTGCAGCGGCAGATGCGGCGGCCGAAGGGCTTACAGAGGCGGCGGCTCCGGCAGGCTCGTCCTTCTCTGCGCAGCCGGCCAGTCCGGTGAAGGCGGCAAACGCCAAGGCGCCGGCCAGGGTGAGTTTGGCCCAATTTCCATTCATCAGCATGATTTTTCCTCCCGTGGTTATCTATATATGATTACACATATTACTATAGCTAATGATGACATGTAAATAATGAAATCTTGAACTTTATATGATTACGTTATATTTAAATATATTTTGTTATATTTGATATAGTGCCCGGGCAACATAAAACCCCCTTAACCTGGATCAGGAAGGGGGTTTTTGCGGATTGCGGTGAAGCTGCTTCTTTTAGGCCATCAGCATAACGGAGGAGGACTTGATGACAGTGGTCACGTCAGAGCCGATAGAAAGCTCCAGCTCTCTAAGAGATTCAACAGAGATGATGGAGGTGATGGTGTTGCCGCCGCCGATGTCCACCACAACCTTGGCATTCACCTGTCCCTCGCTGATTTCCACAACCTTGCCTGCCAGCTGATTGCGCGCGCTGATCTTCATGGTTTTTCCCTCCTTTCTCCATGTGAACTAGGTGCTGCCTTACGCAGCTTGTCCGCAAAAGCCTGCGGAGGATTCCAAGATGCCGGACCGGGAAGTATAGCGCCATTGTAAAACCTTGCCTGGTTTTTATCAACCCATTTCCGAAGCGCATGACAAAAACCCGGCAGGGCGCCGGGTGGGAGGGATAGCTTAGGATTAGAGCGGATTAGAGTGCGGGTTTGGTAAAAAAGGTCTTCAACGCTTTGTATACATCGCCTTTTTCCCGGATGACATGATAGAGAAACTTCTTATGCTGGATGTTCTTATAGGCGGACATCAGGGTGGAGCTCCGGTTATACTGGTTCACTTCCCCGTAGCCGAACATGTTGGCCCGTTTGATCAGCTCCTGGATGAGATTGACGCATTTTTCGTTGTCGGAGGTCAGATTGTCGCCGTCGGAGAAGTGAAAGGGATAGATGTTCCAGTTGGCGGGGGGATAACGGGTATCGATGATGTCTATTGCCTTCTGGTAGGCGGAGGAGCAGATGGTGCCGCCGCTTTCGCCCCTGGTGAAGAAGTCTTCCTCCGTGACCTCCTTGGCCTCGGTATGGTGGGCGACGAAGACGATTTCCACATGCTCGTATTTGCGGCGCAGAAACCGGGCCATCCAGAAGAAGA
>JAEWAA010000302.1 GCA_023391955.1 Bacillota bacterium
CTGAAGAACCACCGGCTGAATACCCTGTCCGACCGGTTCATGGTTTCCTTGGAGAATCACCACCGCGCGGTGGACGATGCGGAAGCCTTGGGGTAAGTGCTGTACCAGCTGATCATAGAGGCGGAGAACCGGCGTATTACCGGGTTGGCAGAGCTCAATGAGCATGTGGGCAAGGACTTGTCCAACCAGCGGCCCTTCCACTGCTGCATCTACGCCAAAACCCAGGCAGGGAAGAAGAACCTGTACAAGCTGGTTTCTCTCTCCCATACCAAATATTACAACCGGGTGCCCTGTATCCCCAAAAGTGTGCTGACCGAATACCGGGAAGGACTCCTGGTGATCTCCGGTTGTGAGAGAGGCGAATTCTACGAGACGGTTCTGAACAAGTCGGTAGAGGAAGCCGAAAACGTGGCCCTGTTCTATGATGTGTTGGAGATCCAGCCCGTCGAGGTGAACATGCACCTGGTGGAAAAAGGTCTTGTCGGCAGCAAGGAGGACTTGGAGGGGGCGATTCGCCGGATCATAGAAATCGGGCGCAAGCTGGGCAAACCGGTAATTGCCACCGGCAATGTCCATTACCTGAGTCCAAGGGACAAGATCTGCCGGGATATCACCATCAACGGCATCACCGGCTTCAGCCCGCTGAAGGACCAGCGCAAGCCGGATGTGCATCTGCGCACCACCGAGGAGATGCTCCGTGAATTTGCTTTTTTGGGCGAGGAAACGGCATACAAGGTTGTGGTGGAGAATACCTCCGCGCTGGCGGACGAGTTTGAGGAAATCAAGCTGTTCCCCAAAACGGGCGGCCCCACGGACAACGGCCTGTTTTCACCCATCATTGAAGGTTCGGAGGAGGAAATCCGTACCAAGTGTTATGACACGGCCAAACGGATGTACGGTGAACCTGTCCCTGAGATTGTGACCGCGCGGCTGGAGAAGGAATTGAAGCCCATTATCGGCTACGGCTTCTCCGCCAACTATCTGATTTCCGAGCGCCTTGTGAAAAAGTCAAATTCGGACGGCTATCTGGTAGGCTCCCGGGGGTCCGTAGGCTCCTCCTTTGTGGCCACGGCGCTGGGCATCTCCGAGGTTAACCCGCTGCCGCCTCATTATATGTGCCCGGCCTGCCAATACAGCGAATGGTTCACGGACGGCAGTATTCCTTCCGGCTTCGACTTACCGAATAAGGATTGTCCGAACTGCGGCGGACCTTTGAAGGGGGAAGGCCAGGATATTCCCTTCGAAACCTTCCTTGGTTTTAAGGGGGACAAGGTTCCCGATATTGACTTGAACTTCTCCGGAGACTACCAGCCGATAGCCCATAACTATACCAAGGTCCTGTTCGGCGAAAAAAATGTATTCCGTGCAGGCACCATCGGCACCGTGGCCGAAAAAACCGCCTTCGGCTTCGTCAAGAAGTTCGAGGAGGAGAAGGGCGGCAACTGGCGGCTGGCGGAAATCAACCGGCTGGCAGGAGGCTGCACCGGCGTGAAACGAAGCACCGGCCAGCATCCCGGAGGCATCGTGGTTGTCCCCGATTATATCGATGTGGAGGATGTGACGCCGGTCCAGTATCCGGCGGATGACACCAGCGCTGACTGGCAAACCACCCATTTTGACTACCATGCCTTTGAGGAAAACCTCCTCAAGCTGGATATTCTGGGACACGATGATCCGACCATGATGCGGATGCTGCAGGACTTGACGGGTATCGATCCTACGACTCTGCCCATGAATGACCCCAAGGTAATGAGCATGTTCAACTCTGTGGAGGCATTGGGCGTTACTCCTTCGCAGATCCGTTCTACCGTGGCCACCTACGGCGTACCCGAAATGGGCACCAAGTTCGTGCGTCAGATGCTGGAGGAATCACAGCCCTCCACCTTTGCCGACCTGCTGCAGATTTCCGGTCTGTCCCATGGAACGGGCGTATGGCTGGGAAATGCCCAGGAGCTCATCAAAAACGGTACCTGCTCCATCAAAACGGTTATAGGCTGCCGGGACGACATTATGCTTTATCTCATTTATAAAGCGGGTATGGATGCGGGGCTGGCCTTCAAAATCACCGAAAGTGTGCGGAAGGGCCGGGGCCTAAGCGAAGAGTGGAAGGATGAGATGAAGAAGTGCAATGTGCCGGCCTGGTATATTGACTCCTGCGAGAAAATCCAGTACATGTTCCCGAAGGCGCATGCCTCGGCGTATGTTATTTCCGCGGTGCGGACGGCCTACTTCAAGCTGTATCATCCCATTGAATTTTACGCCACCTACTTTACGGTCCGGGCGGAGTCCTTCGAGGTGGAGCTGTTCTGCCAGGGGTATGACGCCATTCTGAGCAAGCTTCTGGAGATTGAAGCCAAGGGTTTCCAAGCCACCCCCAAGGAGAAAGGTATGATTTCCATTCTGGAAATGGCTCTGGAGATGACCGCCCGCGGCTTCGGCTTTAAGCCTGTGGACCTGTACCGCTCCCATGCCACCAAATTTTTGGTGGACGGAGATAAGCTGCTGTTCCCCTTCTCCGCAGTGGACGGCATCGGCGAAAACGCGGCCAAGCAGATTGCGGCAGCCAAGGATGAAGGGGGAGATTTCCTCTCCATCGAGGACTTCCAGCAGCGCAGCCGCGCAACCAAAACCATTGTAGAGCTTTTGAAGACCATGGGCTGCTTCCGGGGACTGCCGGATTCCAATCAGCTTTCGCTCTTTTAACTTAATAATGAAGCAGTACGTCAAAAAGGACTGGATAACGGCATGGCCGTTCCAGTCCTTTTTTCGCAGCTTGGTGCAGGTACTTCATTAAGAAGCAAGGCCTGCCGGTTTCTTGGATAGATACAGCCGGGTAAAAATAAACCGTGTCAGCGGACCGACCACCAGAAGCTGGAGGGGCAAAGCGGCCAGCAAATTCAGCCCGTAGGTTTTAAGCCAACGCAGGAGCAGGCCGGAATCCACACCGCCATGCATGAGCGTGCCGAACAAGGACATGCAAAGCGCCATTCCGAGTACCATGCAGGTGGAAATAACCAGCACCTTTTTCACAGGATGGGCATCCGGCGCAAGCAGCTTGAAGGCCAGTCCTTTGGAGATTTTGCCCACAATAAAGATATCCAGCACCAGAGCGACTGCCAACGCCGGAAAAAACGCCACAGCCGCTTCCGCGAAAATGGCGGTTGTGAAGCCTTCGGCCAGCATCACGTTATACACACACATAAACAAAACCATGAAAAAGCACATCACAGATGTAAACACCAGCATTTCTTTTTTGTTTCTCCCCATGGGACAGCTCCTTTATCTCTGATGAGATTCGTTTTATACTGGATTATCATAACGAATCATCTTGAATAATGTCAACCTGGTTTACAAAAACTCCGGCAAAGGGGGCTAACATGATGAGTGATGTCAAACGCGCTTTGGGGCTTATTGACCTGATCAGTGAAAAGCATATGGAGCTGCGCAAAAAGCTGCATGAGGCAAGCGGCCAGCCGGTTAACAAGTCGGAGGCGCATATCCTGGCCGTGCTGGAGGCAAACGGGGTTCTAAGCATATCGCAGATCGGCCGGCTGATTGGTATGACCCGCCAGGGTGTTCATAAATATATGCTGGGCTTACAGACGGCAGGGCTGGTTGCCCCTGCCACCGCAGACGGGAATGCCAGGGACCGCCGGGTGGAGCTGACTCCGCAGGGGCGGGAGACTGTGAGGTTGCTGGAGGAGACGAAGCAGCGGCTGGAGGAAGAGATCACCCGGCGCCTGGGAGAAGCAGAGACGGAACAGCTATTGGAGCTGCTCCGCGGCAGGTGGCTGACTTAATCGGCCTGAAAAGTGGAATAATTGATTAGAACGGATTTCCCCGCTCCCTACGGCCGTTCCTTGGCCCGGCCTTCCATGGTTTCTATTGTAAATAATACGACATCTGTGATATACTTCTATAGGTGATGTTGGATACTGCACGACGGTCGAGAGTGGGGAAACCCACTCTTTGCTCTTTGAATAAGGAGTTTTAGGGCTCCGGGGGCAAGGTTTGCAGAGGAACAATAAGCAGAATTAACCGCGTATGAGGGGGCATTGTGTTTTGAGCTTGCAGATAAAATCGGCAGTTGAAAGCATGGTCAAGCCGTTTCTCGACGAAAACGGTTTTGAACTGGTGGACATTGAGTATGTGAAGGAAGGAAGCAACTGGTTCCTACGGGTTTACGTGGACAAGGACGGCGGCATCGACATTGACGATTGCGGCAGGGTCAGCGAATACGTAAGCGAGAAGCTGGATGCGAATGATCCCATTCCGGGAGCGTATTTCCTGGAGGTTTCTTCACCTGGCGCCGAACGCCCTTTGAAGAAGCCTGCGGATTTCGTGAAGGCGGTAGGCAAGCACGTATTCGTTACCACCTATGAGCCGGTGGACGGACTGAAGGAATTTGAAGGTTTGCTGGAAGCCTATGACGAGGCGGGACTTAAGATCAGAGTGGGCAAGAAGAGCCACAGCATCCCATCGGCCAAAATGGCCAGCGCGCGTTTGGCCATCGTGTTTTAACACATAACGACTTGGACGGTTGCACATTGAAAGGAGGAATTCCATTCCCATGAACGCTGATTTTATCGAAGCCCTGTCGGAATTGGAGAGAGAGAAAGGAATAAGCAAGGATATTCTTCTGGAGGCTATTGAAGCGGCGCTGATCTCCGGTTACAAGCGCAATTTCAATACGGCCCAGAACGTGCGGGTGGACATCAACAAAATGACAGGCCTCATCAAGGTCTATGCCCGCAAGACAGTGGTGGAGAATGTGCTGGACCCCCGGATGGAAATTTCCGTGGAGGCCGCGCGTCAGGTCAGCCCCAGCTATACGCTGGAGGATATTGTAGAGATTGAGGTTACCCCGAAGGACTTCGGACGGATTGCCGCCCAGACGGCCAAGCAGGTGGTTACCCAGCGCATTCGGGAAGCGGAGCGCGGCCTGATCTACAATGCTTACATTGATAAGGAAGAGGACATTGTAACCGGCATTGTGCAGCGCCAGGATCTGCGCAATCTGTATGTGGATCTGGGCAAGGTGGAGGCGGTGCTTCCCGTAGCCGAGATGATGGCCGGTGACAAATTCACCCACGGCGACCGGGTGAAGGCGTATATCACCAAAGTGGAGAACACCACCAAGGGTCCGCAGATTATTTTGTCCCGTACCCATCCCGGTCTGCTCAAGCGTCTGTTCGAGCTGGAAGTGCCGGAAATTTACGACGGTGTGGTGGAAATCCGCTCCGTTGCCCGGGAAGCCGGCTTCCGCTCCAAGATTGCTGTCCATTCCCGCAATTCAGAGGTGGAGCCCGTTGGGTCCTGCGTCGGCCCCAAGGGAGTCCGGGTGCAGACCATTGTCAATGAGCTGAAGGGTGAAAAAATCGACATCGTGCGCTGGTCCGAAAATGTGGACGAATATGTGGCCAATGCGCTGTCTCCCTCCAAGGTGGTAGAGGTGAATGTATTCGAGAGCGAAAAAATGTGCCGGGTCATCGTGCCGGACTACCAGCTCTCTTTGGCCATCGGCATCAAGGGGCAAAACGCCAGACTGGCAGCCAAGCTGACCGGCTGGAAGATCGACATCAAGAGCGAGACGCAAGCCGAGCAGGAGTATGGCCGGCCCAAAACCTCGTCCGAGCTGATGCACCAGGATTCGGTGAGCATCGACTAGCCGCAGGCCTGGAGCAAGGAAGTGTGAATCTTGCGGCAAACGGGTGGTGGAACAATGAAACCTAGGAAAATCCCTCTCCGGAAGTGTGTAGCGTGCCAGGAGATGAAGGCCAAGAAGGAACTCATTCGCGTCGTCCGCACCCCGGACGAGCAAATTCTCATAGACTTATCCGGCAAAAAATCCGGCCGGGGCGCATACCTGTGCGGCAAGGCCTCCTGCTTTAAGCTGGCGAAGAAAAGCAAGGCGCTGGACAGAGCCCTGAAGCAGGCGGTAAGCCCGGATATTTATGACCAGTTGGAGCAGGATTTCATTCGGGTGGAGGATGAGTTTCACGCCCTGAAAAATGTGGAGTCTGGGGAATTGGAGCCTGAAGATGAATAAGTCATTGTCTACGTTGGGGCTTGCCATGCGGGCCGGAAAGGTGCTGGCAGGCGACGATACTGTGTTGAAGGCGGTCCGCTCAGGCGAAGCCAAGCTGGTGATTCTAGCTGTGGACGCCGCCGCCAATGCGCAGAAAAAGTACAGGGATAAATGCTCACATTACCAGATTCCGCTAGTGGAGTATGGTACCCGTCTTGAGCTTGGCGGGGCAGTGGGCAAGGTAGACCGGGTGGTCCTGGCCGTGACGGATGACGGATTCGCCGGCAGAATCGCCCAGGGCTTGGCAAAACCTGCGGAGGTGGAAGAACATTGACAAAACAGGACAAACAGGATAATAAAGACAAACTGAGAGTCTATGAATACGCCAAAACTTTAAATATGAGCAGTAAGGAGATTATTACTATTCTAAAAAGACAGGGAATTACCGTAAACAATCACATGAGTGTGCTGGAGCCCAACATGGTCGGCTCCGTGGAACAATTTTTCCGTGATGTCAAAGCCAATGCCGCTGCCAAGCGGGTGGCGGAGACCTCCGGCAACGTAGCAGCATCCACACCGCCTGCTCCGGAGAAGAAGCAGGCTTCTATGGTGCAGGCGCAGCCTGCCAAGTCTGAATCCCCGGCAGCAAGCACAGAAGCGGCTTCCAAGCCGCAGCAATCCGAAGAGAGCGCAGCTCCGGCCCCGCGGGCACCGGAAGCTTCTGCTTCTGCACCGGCTGAGCGCCGGGAAGGCCAAGGCAGCAGCAGCCAAGGCGGCTACCAGCGCCGTGACGGCCAAGGCAGCGGCCAAGGCGGTTACCAGCGCCGTGACGGCCAAGGCAGCGGTCAAGGCGGCTATCAACGCCGTGACGGCCAAGGAGGCCAAGGAGGCTACCAGCGCCGTGAAGGTCAAGGCACCGGCGGTCAAGGAGGCCAAGGCGGCTACCAACGCCGTGAAGGTCAAGGCACCGGTGGTCAAGGAGGCCAAGGCGGCTACCAGCGCCGTG
>JAEWAA010000380.1 GCA_023391955.1 Bacillota bacterium
TCCTTGACTTACAGATTGGGAATGGCCCAGTCGATCTCCCCGATTCCTTTGGCGCGCAGGAAAGCATTGGTCCGGGAAAAGGGTTTGCTGCCGAAAAAGCCCCGGTTTGCCGCAAAAGGGCTGGGATGGGCGGACTGGATAATCAAATGCCGGGAATTCGTGATAAGCGGCAGCTTCTCCTGGGCATTTTTGCCCCATAGGATAAAAACAACCGGCTCCTCCCGTTCATTCAGAACGGATATCACCTTGCCCGTAAATTCCTCCCAGCCGATGCCCCGGTGGGAATTGGGGGTGTCCTTGCGCACCGTAAGGACAGCGTTCAGCATCAATACCCCTTCCTTGGCCCAATGGGCCAGGTGGCCGTGGTTCGGGATGGGGCAGCCGATATCATCGCGCAACTCCTTGTAAATGTTCTGCAGAGAAGGCGGAACGGCGATACCCGGCTTTACGGAAAAGCTGAGCCCATGAGCCTGTCCGGGTCCGTGGTAGGGGTCCTGACCGAGAATAACCGCCTTCACCTGGCTGTAATCCGTCAAGTGAAAGGCGGAATAAATATCGAACATATCGGGATACACAATGGTCTGCCGGTATTCCTCGGCCAGAAACTTGCGCAAGGACACATAATAGGGCTTTTCAAATTCCTGCTCCAGCACGGGAAGCCAATCGTTATGTAAAATAGCCACTTGCCTGCACTCCTTTGTTTCATGCTCCTTCTATCTTACATGAAACGGTCGCAAATGGCATTAACAATCGAAAAGAGAGCGGTACCGTTCCATCCATGCCCGGGTATCCCCATCCTCCTGGCTAAGGCTTCTCCTGCCTGCTCTTCGAGACTCCATATATTCCTCCAGCCGCCGTGCGAAACTGTCCAGCTCTTCCATATCCAGCCTCCACTCGTCTGCTTCGTGTATGGCCCTAGGCAGCTCTTCCCTGCGCCGGACACATAATAAATAGACCTCGTCCACCAGGCCCTCTGTAAGACGTAAGGCAGACACATAAGCCAGCAGGGTTTGCCGGGGCCCCGAGCAAATCCGCAAATACCGTGGATATCCTCCGAATTCCCGGCAATGGGCGGGATACCACTCCCTGGAGAAATACCGGCGGAGACGCTGTTCAACGCTTTCCTTGGAGCGCATGCCCAAATAACGGGCGATAACCTCTACATTTTTATCCGTATCGCAAGGGTTCCAGAGCTGGCCCAGCCAAAGCTTCAAGCGGGGAACCCATTCCGAATCCCGAATCAGAGGGAATCCGTTGAATAGAGGGTCTTCTTTTGTTCCCATTGAGTACGACCCGAGTATACACCCTGCCGCATAAGCCAGGAAGGATTCTGCTGTCTCCTTTAGATCGGGCTGCTCCGTATCCTCTTGTTCCCGGTCCGAGTACCCGGAGAGCGGTTTAAGCCCATACTGTCCGTACACCAGCCGGTTGATGGCCCGCTCCAGTCTCTCCGTCTCCGCCGCTCTGTTGCAGCGCAGCTCCCAGCTCCGCTGAAGACTGGCCTCCACTGTATCCTCCCGGCAGGAATGGGCAGCCGGGTGTCCTACATAATCCCAGGAACGCTCCGACTCATCCCATTCCGCTTTGGCGAGACGCAGGCAAGCCTCCCCCAGCTCCTTCATCCGGGGATCAAGCAATAGCGCTTCATCAAGCGGAAGACGCGCCACGTCTCCCGGCTGGATGTTCAAGGTCGGGTTCATCTGGGACAGCAGTATGGCGGTGAATTCCGAGTTTAGATAAGCCAGCACCGCAGGAAGTGTTTCCTCCTTTCCCTCTTCGGGAAACAGACAGGAGCCACCATTGTCGAAAAGAAATCCCCGCTCCAGCAGCCGGAAGCCCGGCTTTCCCGTGGAAACCGTAGACCAAGTGATACCTTGGCGGCCAAAATAAGCATAATTCCGAAGATTGGACCGGCTGTCCCTGCGGATGGCCTCCCCGTTATTCCGCCAGAAAACCACGAAATAATGATTGCCGTACCATTTTTGCGGGCCGCCCCCTTTGGCATACGGAAACCAATGGGCCAACGACGGGTCGGCGCAGCGGAAGCTTAATTGCTCCTGCGGCACCTCATGCCATAACCGGACATACCGGTCATTGCAGCCGGTATCCATTCCTTTTTTGACCGCATAGTACCGGTCGAGAGGCGGAAAGCGCCGGAACAGCAGCGCCCAATCCTCGGGCAGCTCATAGGCCATCCGCATTCCCGGAATATGCCGGAACATGGCTTGAAGAGCCTTATATACAGCGGTGTTCCCCCAGTTATTACGTATGTACACCTTCGCCTTATGGGAGGAAGGCCCTTCCGTAAGCCTCCAAAAGCTGCCCGCAGCACCGGGAGACGGCGGCGTTTTGTGCAGGACAAAGCTCACTGTCTGCACCACCTGACCGTTGTTATCCTCAAAAGCCCTTGCCCCCAAATGCAGCAGGCTGACGATGGTTTCCCGGGTCAACATACCGGTGCGCAGCTCTTCGAAGCCGGAGAGGAACATCCACGATTGCGGAGTGATGGCACCGAAATATCCGGACGGACACAGGAAATCCAAACACCGCTCCAGGAAAGCGGCAAACAGGTCGGCGGAGGCCCGGGGATAAGACCGGTCGAGGAAATCACCCAGCTCCTTATCCATGTTACGCCGTCCCAAATATGGAGGATTGGTGATGACGGCATGATACTTTCTGCTTAATAATCTGCCGGGGTCTGCTGCGGAGGAAGTCCCCGCCTCCCCGGATGACACCGCTTTCGGTTCTCCTTTGTCTAAGCTGCCGAAGCGGTACCCGTTGTCCCGGGTTACCGCTTCTATACCCCATTCCACTTCCTCATGGACGATAGAAGGCGCTACGGCCGCAGCCTTCTGAAGCAGGATATAACGGCAGATGGCCACCGCCTTGGGATCGATGTCCAAGCCAAACAACTGGCGGTTCAGAATCATCCGCGCGGCCTGTAACGGGTCTATCCCGGCTTCAAGGTGCATGTCCATCAGAACATCGAAGGCGGCAGCCAGCAGATGGCCGCAGCCGCATGCCGGATCAAGGACAGTCCACTTCTCCGCCCCAACCGTGGCGTCATGGGGTTCCTCTATGTCGGCACTCCGGTCATAATAAGCCCAGCGGCCGTTAAGACCGCTTTCCGGATAGAATCGGGTCCATAAACGTCCCAGTGTATTTTCCGCCAAGTAACGG
>JAEWAA010000435.1 GCA_023391955.1 Bacillota bacterium
GAGCTGGTGCGTTTGAACCATGAACTGCTGCGCGACTACCGGAATCCGGTGCAGATTGCCGGCGATTATTACAAGAAGACGGCCCATCTGGACCCGGTAAGCCGGATGCAGTATATCGATATGAACCTGTGGATGCCCGGAGATATTCTCATGAAGGCGGACAAAATGACCATGGCCCACTCCCTGGAGCTGCGGGTTCCGTTCCTGGACACGGAGCTGTTCGAGCTGGCCCGGCGGATTCAGGTGAACCACCGCATTGCCGGCGGCACCACCAAGTACGTCTTCCGCAAAGCCATGGAGGGCATTATTCCCGACTTTATCCTGAACCGCCCCAAGCTCGGGTTCCCGGTGCCGCTCCGTGACTGGCTGAAGGGCCCCAATGCGGGCCGGATGCTGGAGGAAATCAAAGCCAGCGGCATCGACACCCTGGTGCATATGGGTGAGGTGGAGCAGCTGTTTAAGCTCCATCGCGACGGAGTGCAGGATTCCGCCAGACGGCTGTGGGTCATTTATATGTTCGCCCTCTGGCATGCCACATATATCCAGGAACAGCCCAAGGCTTCTTTTGCCGCTGTGTAGTTGCAAACGAAGCTGGGAGTCTAAATATTCATGTGGAAGGACTGGGAGGGAAGGAGTGGCTTGAGGGCGAGTTTTTTGGCGGCTTTGAACCCTTATAATCCTAATCAATCAAGGCCGACAAAACGTGTTTGAGCATCCAAGGCACTCCTTTCCCGGTAAGGAAAGAAACCAGATGAATATAATTCCGGACAGACTCCCCAGGAAGAAGGAGGCAGTATGGGAACAAATCTCGGACCCTACCGGCTGATTGCGCTGGATTTGGACGGAACGCTGTTAAGTGAAGAGAAGGAAATCTCCCTGGAGAACAAAAAGTGGATTGCCGAAGCCCGGAAGGCAGGGGTAACCGTTATGTTTTCCACCGGACGGGGCCGCCAGAGCGCCATGAATTATGTGGAGGAGCTGGCCTTGAACAGCCCGTTGGTCTTGGTGAACGGCAGCGAAATTTGGGAAAACCCTGAAACACTCCTGAAGCGCACGGAAATGCCTGTGGATTGGGTAAGAACCTTCCGGCAGATGGCCCTGGACTACGATGTGTGGTACTGGGCCTACACGGTGGAGGG
Source organism: Bacillota bacterium (assembly GCA_023391955.1). Lineage (GTDB taxonomy): Bacteria > Bacillota > Bacilli > Paenibacillales > NBRC-103111 > Paenibacillus_AR. The sequence goes on from JAEWAA010000435.1 coordinate 1,140, forward strand.
CATTCTCAACCGGGATAACTGGCCTGCCAAGGCGGAGACAGAGGATGGCCTGATCTGGCTGAAATTCGGCTTTTATACCGAAAATGAGCGGAAGCTGAAGGCCCTCCGGACCACTTTGGAGGCGCGGGGGGATCTGTCCATCACCAATTCCCATCCCTGCAACATCGAGCTGAATCCCCTTGGGGCGGACAAAGGCAGCGGCGTGCGTCAGGTATGCGGTCTGCTGGGTATAGAAATGTCGCAGGTCATTGCTATGGGAGACAGCTTCAACGACCTGTCCATGATCCGGGAGGCCGGACTTGGGGTGGCAATGGGCAACGCTCAAGAGGAGATCAAGTCCCTGGCGGACGTGGTCACCTCCACCAATGAAGAGGACGGCGTAGCCGAGATTATCCGCAAATACATCTTCCACATGGAGTGATGCTTATGACCATGACAGTCATTGCGTGGATTCTGGTTGTGGCGCTTTTTGCAGTGGGCCTGGCAGGCGCTATTTTCCCTGTGCTTCCGGGAGTGCTGGCGATTTATGCCGCGTTTTTCGTGTATGGCTTTATGATCCGGTTCAGTGATTTCGGTTTTTGGTTCTGGCTGATCCAGACCACCATCGTGGTCGCGGTATTTGTGGCGGATTATGCCATAAGCGCCTGGGGTGTGAAGAAATTCGGGGGAACCCGGGCTTCGGTCATCGGCAGCACCATCGGGATCATTCTCGGCCCCTTCGTTATTCCCGCCTTCGGTTTGCTGCTCGGTCCGTTTCTTGGTGCGGCTATCGGGGAGTTTATCGTGGTCAAGGATTGGAACGCGGCCTTCAAGGCAGGGCTTGGCGCGCTGGTCGGATTTTTCTCCAGCACCGTGGCCAAGATTTTGCTCCAGCTTCTGATGATCATTGTTTTTATTATTGCTGTAATCTGGTAGGGCGGGTTTTGCAAACAGACCCTAAGAAAGTGTGGAAGCCAACATGTCGAAGGATTCACTTGTAAAAGGCACCCTGATCCTGGCTCTGGCTGCTCTTGTGGCCAGGGTTCTTGGGGTTGTCCAGCGGATTCCCCTGGTTTATCTCATCGGAGATACCGGAATGGCAACCTTCGGGATTGCCTTTAATATTTATACGCCCCTGTTGACCATTGCCACAGCGGGCATTCCCAGTGCGCTCAGCAAGCTGGTTTCGGAAAAAATGGAGCTGGGCCAATACGCCGAGGCCGACCGGATTTATAAGGCGGCGGTGCGGTTTGCGCTGGTGGCGGGTCTGGTTATGACCGCCCTCCTGATCGTGCTGGCCCCATGGTACGGGGAGCAGATCTCCAAGGACCCGGACGCCGTGATGTCCATTCGGGCGCTGGCCCCGGCTTTGCTGCTGTTCCCGCTCATCGCCATGATGCGCGGGTATTTCCAGGGCCGCCAGATGATGATGCCTAACGGCATGTCTCAGATCATCGAGCAGATTGCCCGGTTGATCACCGGCGTCGGTCTGGCGTTCCTGCTGCTGGAGATCGGTTGGGGCCATGTGTGGGCCGTAGCCGGCGCCTCCTTCGGCGGGGTTATGGGCAGCGTAGGCGCTGTGGCTGTGCTGATGTGGTACATGCTGAAGCTCCGCCGGGAGGATGCCCGGGAGGGTATCATCCAAGCGGCCAAGGAAGGGCGCGCCGCCGCTGAAGCGGTGAGCTACAAGCGGATCTACGCCAATATTTTCCGGGTATCCGTGCCGATCGTTCTGTTTTCCATGACGGTTCCGCTGATTTACTTTATTGATTCATCTACAGTCATTTCCCTGCTGGAAGGACAGATGGGCTACGGCTCAGCCAAGGAGCTGCTGGGAATTCTGGCCGGACGTGCCCAGTCTTTGGCGGGTATCCCGATTATTCTGGCTATCGCCCTGAGCCAATCCATCGTGCCGATTGTATCCTCGGCTTATGCCCGCAAGGATATGACACAGGTCCGGCAGCAGGCGGCCAAGGCCCTCCAGCTGTCTGTGATTACCGGGTTGCCGGTGGTGCTGGCTATTGCCATTGCCGCCCGTCCCATTAACACCATGCTGTTCCCTATGGACCAGTTTAAGTATCTGGTAAACGAAAACGGCAACGGCATTATTGCCTTCCTCACGGTTACCGCCATGTTCCAAATTGTGATGCAAACCTCCGGCTCCATCCTCATGGGAATGGGCCATATGCGGCCGTTGGTCATCAATGTGTTCATCGGTCTGGCCTGTAAGCTGGCAGGCAGCTATCTTCTGGCACCTTTCTTCGGGATTTACGGAATCATGTCTGCCACTGCTCTGTGCTTTATTGTGATGATGGTGCTGAATCTGTGGATTCTGCGCCGCAAGGTGGATTATGTGATTTATCCGCCGCGGAAGTGGCTGGGCATTGCTGCTACCACCTGCATTATTGTAGCCGTTTGTCTGCCCTTGGAATGGCTGACCCACCGGACCATCACCTGGTTCCCGGATAAGCTGGATGCTCTGGTAAGCGGGGCGATCACAGGGGGTGTGGCGATTCTTCTGTATCCTCTGCTGCTGATGGCAAGCCGGGTGTATACCCGGGAGAACGCGGAGGATCTGCCTCCCGCTGTCCGCAAGCTGCTGGCGAAGCTGGGCCGTCTGATGGGGAAACGGGCTTAGCCCCGCCCAGGGTTTGGGGTATGGCCGCCTTGAGGGCGGCTGTCAGCTCCAGCTTGTACAAGCCAAGACAAACCTCACCGGTCATATCCAAGGCCTGGGGCGCCTTGGCAGGGCCGAAAGGAAGGGTCTGGGCCTGCTCAACGAACCAGTCGGCACCGCCGGGAGCGGCAAAGGGCTGATCCGCCCAAACATCGGTAAGCCGCGGACTATAGAAGGGCCGGACACCTGCCCGTACACCATATCCATGAAGCCTCTCTGCCGGCGGAACTGCCGGTGGGGAGGCTTTTTGCGCGGCTGCGGTATAGAGCGCAGGATGGTAATCCGCCCGAGAGCCGGTGTGGGGACGGGCGGCGGCAAAAGCATGGACCCCATCACGGATGATAGGGTTGCCGAACAAAATGCCGTAAAGAGCCTTGCCCACCTCGATGCGCTCGCGCAAATCGGAGAAACGCTCCAGGGTTAAGCCGCTGAGCCGCCATGCCGTTCGGCTGTCCGTTCCGTCCTGCGTGATCCGCCGATACGGGAACAGTACCTGGGTTTCCTGGAGCTGGGCTTGGAAACGGAAGGCCGGTTTCTCCAGCACACGCTGCCGGAAATAACGATGCTGCACAACTCGGCCTTCGATAAAATGCTGCTCGTTCATGATGAGGCAGATGGTGAGGGGGACGGGTTCGGGGCTGCTCCAGAAGCGCTCCCATACCGGTTGCATAAAACGGGAAACCCCCAGCTGCGGCAGCAGATGGAACAAAGGTCTGCCCACCCGCCGGCTTTCCCCGTACAACAGAAGCTGGGGGTAGGCGTCGTGGAAAATCAGGGCGTTGGAGCGCTCCAGAAACCTGAATATGTGCCCGCGCTCTTCCGGGGACAGAAGCTGTGCCATCAGGTCACCCGCCAAATCCGTCATGCTCCAGCCCCCGTTGCGGGAGACCATGTGAGCAAGGAAGGACCAATGGATCTCAGGATGCTGCTGATAGTAATCCCAATAAGCGGCGGTCCGTGTGACATTGTTTCGGTTGGCCTCGCCGGTTTGCCTGCGAATGGCAAGGACCAGGGACATTTCGTCAGTGGAAAGGGCTTCGCTGCCGCGGGCTGCGTGGCCAGCGTCGACGTCCAGGACGGTTTCACGTTCGCCCGGCTCAGACAGCATCTTCTGCCAGGCGTGTTGGAGATATGCGGTGTCCCCGGCAGACGGCAGTAGGGGGATGGACCGCCGCCGCATTACCCTGGAGTATCTCCGGCTGGATCGGGTTTCGCGGAGGATACCCGGTGCGGATTTGACCCAGTAGAGCAGCCTGCGTGTTAGAGACAGGGGACGGCGGGGTCCGGATGGGTTAGCGGTTGGCATAGGGATCCTCCCTTCCTGGCTGCTGCACGGGTGGAGGGGGTTCGCTTTCATACCCGCTTTTCCCATGGTAAGATAAAGGGGAATTGATTAAATATATTGTAAAGGAGCGGTTTATGTTGAAGCGTAAATTTGCGGCCTTGGGCTGTTCCATTGCCCTGGCCTCCTCTCTTGTGGCAGGCTGCGCGGCTGCCGGCGGTGTGGAACCGGATAAGGTGCTGCAGAATGCTTTTGGGGTAGTATCCTATGAGGGCTCTGGCTCCCTCTCCTTCCAGGTGAAGGCAGGCGAAGCGGCCAAGGGATATCCCGACGCGGTGAAGCTGAACAATGCCGTGGTGGAATTGACCCATGTGAAGCAGCAGGACAAGACCAACAGCTCTGTGACCGGCGTTCTCAAAACCGGCTCCGGCAATATTCCTTTTGAAGCGGCCCAAGTCAACAAGGAGTGGGTAATCAAAGCAGAAGGCGCGTCCAAGCCGCTGGTGCTTGAGGATGCCCATGGACAAACCCAGAAGGAGAGCGCAGCAGCTCCCGGCTTTGGCCTGGACTTCTCCTCCCTCAATGTGGAAAAGCTGCAAAATCATCTTGGTTCTATTTTGAGCTATGCGCCCACGCTTGATTCGCTGGCCGTGTCCGATGCCAACGCTACCATCAACGGCGAAGCACTCGCTCTGAAGAAGATTCATGCGGAGCTGAAGGGCGGCGAGCTGATCGGCATCCTCCAGAAAACCCTGTCCAACCTTTTGGCTGACGGCGAAAAAGGCGATGCGCTGATCCGCTCCATTATCGGCGACCTGGGTTATGACGGGAACAATGCGTTTATGTTCAGCATCGTGAAGGAATCGCTGAGAAGCCTGGCGGCGGATGCTTCCGCGCTGGATGTTCTTTTCCCGGCAGGAGAATTCCTGAACAACAACAATGTGCTGAAACTGGATTTGTATGTGGATGGGGCCTCCCAGATCCGCCGCACCGGCTTTGAGCTGGCGCTGAACGGGCTTCCCCAATTGGAGAATGGCGTAAGCGCGGTGACGATCACCGGCTCCTTCGACAGATGGAACATCAACGGCACCGTAACCGCCGACAAGCTGTCTGCGGAAGGCGGCATCAAGCTGTCCGAAGGCGGCGGGCTGGCCAAATATCTGCTTGCCCTGGACAAAAACTCCACTGCTCACAAGTTCCTGATGGAGGAGCTGAAGGTGAACCGCAAGCATATCGTGCTTCCGCCGGTTGGCTCCGAAACTCCAACAACTGTGGTGCGCCCGTACCTGCAAGGGGACACTACCATGGTGCCGGTGCGTCTGGTGACCGAGCAGTTGGATGCGCAGGTGGGCTGGAATCCGGATACCTATGAGGTAACCGTAACCGACATCTGGTCCGGCAAGAAGGTGGAGTTCAAAATCGGCAGCACCACCGTGAAGGTGAATGGCGCAGAGCAAACACTGGATGCCAGCGCTGTATTGGGCGGAGACACCACTTATGTTCCGGTCCGGATCATCGCGGAAACCTTCGGTGCGGAAGTGCTCTGGAACCAGGATACCTACGTAGTGACCATCGTCCGCAATTAATGCGGCGTTCCTTCTCAATGTGACATATTCAACAGCAAAAGCCGGTGCACCTGTCCCTCTCCAGGGATGGATGCACCGGCTTCTCTTTTTGCTATGCGGTAATCTGGGGATATGTCAGCTGTCCGTATTCTCCTCCGGGGCCGGCGGCTGGTTGGGAAGGCGCCCGGCCTTGCGCAGCGCTTCCCGCAGCACATACTCCAGGTGCCCGTTTACGCTCCGGAATTCGTCGGCGGCCCAACGCTCCAGCGCTTCATACAGCTTCGGATCAATACGCAGGGGGAAGCTTTTTTTCGGTGCCATAGCTGGGCCTTATGCCGCTCTCTAATAAACCGAGCCGGTATTGATCACGGGGGACGCCGCTCTGTCCGAGACAATCGCCACCATGAGATTGTTGATCATCGCCGCCTTGCGTTCATCATCCAGTTCAATGACACCTTGCTGCTGAAGCTGCTGAATGGCCATCTGCACCATACCTACGGCTCCTTCCACGATCATCTGGCGGGCCGAGATAATGGCAGCAGCCTGCTGGCGCTGCAGCATGGCGCTGGCTATTTCCGTGGAGTAGGCCAGGTGTGTCAGACGGGCCTCCACAACCTCCACACCGGCGGCCATCAGGCGCTCCTGCAGCTCGCGGAGCAGTTCCCCGGCCACCTCGTCGGCATTGCCGCGCAGGGAATAACCGGAGAGCTCGAAGTTATCGTAGGGGTATTTGCTGGCGACATGGCGCAGAGCCGTTTCGCTTTGGATTTCCACGAATTGCTGATAGTTGTCCACATGGAACAGGGCTTTGGTGCTGTCCACCACCCGGAAGACGATCACAGCGGCAATCTCGATGGGGTTGCCCTCCACATCATTAACCTTCAGCTTCACACTGTTGAAGTTGCGGACCCGCAGGGATACCTTTTTCCGGTTGGAAAAGGGGACTGTAAGCCAAATGCCGCTGTCGCGGATGGTCCCCTTATAAGCGCCGAACAGGGTGACCACGTTGGCCTGATTGGGCTGGACCACCGTAAACATGGTGAGCAGCACCATAGCCGCCGTTTCCGCGAGAATACCCACCACAATCCACTCCACAACAAAAGCGTAGATGCCGCCCCCTATTAACAAAAGGAACAGCAGCAGTCCGATAAAGCCATTTCCCTTCCAAGCCGTTTTTTCCGTCATCGATTCATTCCTCCCGTTCATGTTGGTTAAATCATTTTGATATTTAAATGATATCACTATTTCTATATAATGTAAACTACCCAAATTTGACAATGCGGCTGTCCGGTGCTATAAAAGAAGCGTAAATACGCATACCATGCGGTCAGGAGGGAATAACGATGCAGCAGATTAAAGAAGAAGCACAATTCAGAAGCGTCATCAACGGAACGGTGCCGGTAGCAGCCGTTTTCAAAGCCACCTGGTGCAAGGACTGCCATTATATAGAGCCCTTTATGCCCGACTTGATCCAACAATACGAAGGACGGCTGGAATTTGTCCATGTGGACCGGGATGATCTGCCCGACCTGTGCGCCGAGCTGAATATTCTGGGTATCCCCAGCTTTATTGTGTTCCGGGAGGGCCAGGAGATTACGCGCTTTGTCTCCAAGCTCCGCAAAACCCGGGAGGAGATCGAGGAATTCCTGGACCGCTCCCTGCAGGTTGCGGATGCCCTGGGGAAAAACTGAGGGGACCGGATACCCGCCAGGCCTAGCCGCCCATTGGATTTCCCGCTCTCACGCGGCACGCAGGGGACCCATTCGGTAGTCCTCACCCGGGGCTTGCCCAGAACCCATCTGGTCCCCGCGCGGCGGCCCATCCTTTATCCGGACAGAGGATCCGCTATTTGCCCCATTTTGGCCTTTTGCAGCATCTTACGGACCCACGGTACGCTATTGCCGTCCCCAAGCGCCTAAACCCGCCGATCTCCACCCAATAACGTCTCCTCGGTCCGTAAGATCGGCCCAATCCCGCATTTTGCTGAAATACCGTCCCCTGTGTCCGTTACGTTAACCAACAGCTGCCTGTCCCCCTTTTTGCGGAGACAGGCTTTTTGGTTCGCGGCCAGAGCGGCCGGGTCAGACGGAGCAGGCTGAAAATTGGCTTCATCCCCCAAAAGCCGATATAATGGCTGTATACATAACCAGCAGGGAGGCCCTTGTCCGTGGTGTTTGAGAATTTGAGGCAATTCATTGAGGTTTTGCAAAAAGAAAAGGATGTTGCCGTAATCGACGCTCAGGTGGACCCCAATCTGGAGCTGGCGGAAATCCACCGCCGTGTCATCGATGAGGGAGGTCCCGCGCTTCTGTTCACCAATGTGAAAGGCAGCGCTTTCCCCGTTGCCACCAATCTGTTCGGCACGAAGCGCCGGGTGGATCTGGCCTTCGGCACACGCCCGGAGCAGCTGATGCAGCAGGCAGTGCAGGCTATGCATACCCTGCTACCCCCGAAGCCTGCAGCCTTGTGGAAGGAGCGCTCCTTGCTGCTGGACCTGGTCAAGGTAGGGACCCGGACCGTGAGCCAGGCCGCAGCCCCTGTGCTTCAGGTCTGTGACCGCAGAGACAGAATGTCCAAGCTGCCGGTGATCACCAGCTGGCAGGAGGACGGTGGCCCTTTCGTGACGCTGCCGCTGGTTTATACGGAGCATCCCGTCACCCATCAGCATAATCTCGGCATGTACCGGATGCAGGTGTTCGACAGCGAAACAACCGGGATGCACTGGCAAATCCACAAGGGCGGCGGCTTTCATTACCATGAAGCCGAGCTTCGCGGCGAAGCTCTGCCGGTAACGGTGTTCCTGGGCGGCCCGCCGGCCCTGATCGCCTCGGCCATTGCACCGCTGCCGGAGCAGCTGCCGGAGCTTCTGGTGGCGTCTCTGATTCTGGGCGGCAAGCTGAAGCTGGCGGACAACCCCCTGGGCGGCCACAAGGTAGTGGCGGAGGCGGAGTTCGCCATCTCCGGCAGAGTGGAGCCGCATATCCGGCGTCCCGAGGGTCCGTTTGGCGACCATTACGGATATTATTCCCTGACGCATGATTTTCCGGTGTTTAACATAAACCATATTTGGCACCGCAAGGACGCCATTTATCCTGCTACCGTAGTGGGCAAGCCCCGGCAGGAGGATTATTACCTGGGTGAATTTCTCCAGAGGCTCCTGTCTCCGGCATTCCCCATGGCCATGCCTGGGGTGAAGGACCTGTGGACTTACGCCGAGACGGGCTTCCATGCGCTGGCTGCTGCCGTGGTCCGGGAGAGCTACCGCCGGGAGGCGCTGGCTTCAGCCTTCGCCATCTTCGGCCAAGGCCAGCTGACGCTGACCAAATTCCTGGTGGTTACCGACCGCAGTGTGGAGCTGGAACACTTCGACCTGCTGCTGGAGACGGTGCTGGAGCGGTTTAATCCCTCCACCGATTTGCTGATCTTCAACCACACCTCCCACGATACCCTGGACTATACGGGAGGAAGGCTGAACCACGGCAGCAAGGCGCTGCTGCTGGGGGTAGGGGAGCCCGTCCGCTCCCTGCCGGGCTCCTACGACGGAGGCGTCATCCCCGGCATCCGGGACGCCCGGATGTACTGCAAGGGCTGCCTCGTGGTTGCCGGCGCATCCTTTACCGAGGATCCGGAGCTGGCCGCCCGTCTGGCCGAAACCGCCACAGAACAGCTGGCCCGCTGGCCGCTGGTGATTCTGGCGGACGATGCTGCTATTGTCGGCAATCAAACCGCCTTCCTGTGGACGGTGTTCACCCGCTTTAATCCGGCTACGGATATCCATGCCCAAAGCCGGGTGGAGAAGAACCACATCTCTTACCGTCTGCCCATCATCATTGATGCCCGCATGAAGCCGGGGTATCCTGATGAGGTCATTCCCCGGGAGGATATTGTGAAGCTGGTGGACAGCCGCTGGAACGAATATTTTAAATAGCACCGGGAAGGAGATCAGGCCTTTGCTTCGAGAACTGCTGAATGCTGCCCCGCGCTCTGAACAGGGCGATATGCAAAAGGCGCTGCGTGCGCTGGAGCTGTATCTGGAGAAGCTGGAGCGGGTAGGCCCTGGAGGCCGCGTCTCCCCAAGCCGCAGCGGGGAGGAGATTCCCCGCCTGGAGCTGTGGACCCGTGGCTTCGCCGATGCCCTGGATGAGCTGGAGGAGAGCAAATTCTGTGCGGAAACCTTCGGCCGCGGCATCCACGCTTCCTTTGTGGAGGAGATGTCCCCGGAGGAACGGCTGAAATACCGCCGCTATCTGTATTTTTATAAGAATGCGTTTATCCGCGTGTTTTCCATTCTGGACAAGCTGGGGTACTTTCTAGACGAGCTGTACAGCCTGGGGACAGGCAAGGTAAAAGCCCGGTTTTCTTACTTCACCGTGCTCCGCCAGATGCATGACCGGAAGGTGGAGGTTAAGCTGGAGGAGCGGCTTTATGAGCTGAAGCTCAAGTACCAGGAGCCGCTGAAGCGGCTGCGCAGCCAGCGGAATATGGAAATCCACCTGCTTAATGCAGAGATGGTGGATGACATGATCCGGGTGAAACGGCAGACCCATGCAGACGGCCGGCAAAAGGTGGAGAATGTGCTGCAGAATCTGTCCGACCTGGCTTTAAGCTTCGAGATGATCTGCCGTACCATTGCGGTAGTATTTGACCATACGAAGGGCTCTGTCCGGACCAAGGGGTAGGGTAGGCCGTGCTTACGAAAAAAAACCGTTCTCCGGATGCCAAACATCCGAGAACGGTTTTTGTTTTAAAGTCAATTAAAATACCTGTACAACTTCCTTAATGCCGTCAACCTCTTCCACCAAGGCGCGTTCAATACCGGCCTTCAAAGTGATGGTGGAGCTGGGGCAGCTACCGCATGCGCCCATTAACCGGAGCTTTACGATGCCGTCTTCCACATCAACCAGCTCAACGTCTCCGCCATCCCGCTGCAGGAAGGGGCGAAGCTTATCCAGAACTTCCAGTACCTCATCATAGGCTACTTCTTTGTTCTCGCTCATTTGCTTCAACTCCTTTCTTTCCTTTATTATATTACAAGTAGCGCAAAAGTAAAAATAAGCTCCTGTATTTACATCAAAATGACCGGGGAGGAGTCATGGTGAGACCTCTGATCGAATTCTGCACCAGCAATATGCATCATGGCACCGGACAGGTAATGAAGCTTCTGGAGGCCAACCCTGATTATGACGTCCTGGAATACGGCTGTTTGGGCAATTGCGGCGAATGCTACGCCGGCCCTTACGCATTGCTGGACGGCCAATTTATCGGGGCGGCTACAGCGGAAGAGCTGCTCGCCCGCCTGGAGGAAGCCATTCTGGCCCTTTATCCGAAATGATGGCGGGACTTCCACAGTACCCCGCTTTTTAAGGTCCGCGGCACCTTGCCAACCACAACCGTGCTGTCGCCCATTAGGGCGAAGCCGTTTTTTTTGCCCAGAGAGCCCAAGGTTCCCCGGAGTCTCAAGGGGCTGATGTTAGGGGTTACGCCATCCCAGATAGCCCTGACCACCGTGGCAATTTGTTTGCCCTGGATAATGGCTGCCTGGGCGCTGGGGGAGAAAACCAGGCTGGCGCAGTCACCCACCACAAAAACCTCGGGAAATTGGGGAATCCGGTGGAAGCTGTCCAGCCGGATGCGCCCCGCCTCATCCTTGTTAACCTCCAGCGCCTGGACGGGGTGGGCAGGCTGGATACCGCC
>JAEWAA010000442.1 GCA_023391955.1 Bacillota bacterium
GGTGATGATGCGTGCTGTCGTTGCGCAGGTCATAACGGGCAACACCGTCTCCGAAATTCATTTTCTCGAGAACATGCAGCTCCGACAACAGCTCCAAGGTGCGGTACACTGTCGCCAAGCCAATTTCGGGAAATTTATCCTTAACCAGCATGAACACTTCTTCCGCGCTCAGATGGTCTTCTTCATTCTCCAGCAGGACTCGCACCGTCGCTTCACGTTGGGGTGTCAGCTTGAAAGCCTGCGCCTGCAGCTGTTGTTTGATTTTTTCAATGCGCGCTTCCATCGTTGCCCTCCCTAGGGTTTTCCGGAGGAAAACCGGCGTCGTAAGCATCATGAAGCACACTGGCGCCCCATCCCCGACACTCTTCCTTCATTATAGGGTGACACGGGAAATAAAGTCAACTTATTCATAGAATCGAGAATACCGACAACAGCCGGGGCGCCACCTGCTTCATCAGCTCCGGTGACAGATACCCCTCGTACAAGGCCGCTCCCGTCAGCGCGATCACCATAAACAAGGCGGTGGCTGTGTACCGCCAGAAGGCGCCGGCTAAGGAGCCCTCCCGTCCCACCACTCTTGCTTTAACCAGATGGATGGCGAACAGGGTGGCGGCAACGCTGACGATAATGAACGCCGGAATGATCACCAGGTTCTGGGGGAGCACCGACACAAAAGCAAACAACACACCGTCCCAGGAATAGACGCTGACCATATAGCCTACTGTGAAGCCGACCAGTACACCCTTTAAGAAATCCAGAGCGAACACCAGCGGGAGGCCGATAACGGATAAACCCAGCACCCAGATCAGGCCCAGCCACTTCAGATGCAGAATCACCGCCTGCTGGAAGGAGGCTCCTTCATTAAAGCCGCCGCCCTGATCCACTGTTGCTGCAAAAGCCGCCAGATGCCGGGCCATTTCCTCCCTTTGCTCCAGGGTAAGGGCTCCCACCAGCACTGCACCGAAGACAATACCCGTGGCGAACAGGACGAAAATAAACAGAAAAAAGGGGAAATGCTCCTTCATATACGCACGCAACGGATGTCCGGTTGAATTCATGGTCTCTTCGCCTCCTTGTCCAAGCCGCATAGTACAGAATATGAGGCTTGGCCGGAAACTATGATGCCCACTATAGAGATAAGTTCATGAGGAGTGCATCGTAATAGGTACCGCCAATTTTGAAGAAGCGGCTGTAGGTGCCGCAGGCCTGGAAACCCAAGCTTTCATACAGGCGGATGGCCCGTTGGTTGTCGGTGCGGACCTTCAGCTCAAGAATTTCCCTGCCGCTGTCCCGGCCGAAGCTGATCAGGGCCTCCATCATGCTGCGCCCGATGCCCTGTCCCCAGCACTCCCGGGACACCACTACCGACAGCTCCGCCCTGTGGGCAATCCGTTCCCGGTTGAAGCCGGCCAAGGAGCCGATGGCTGCGATTTCACCATTCAGTTTGCCTATGAGGGTAACGGACTGGGACTGGCTGTTTTCCCGGATGATCCACTCCCGCTCCTGCTCAACCGTCAGCTTCATTTCTCCGGCGCCAAACAGCAAATTATCGCTCTCCCCGCCTACCCGGTTAAGAAACCGGAGCAGTTCCTCCGCATCCTCCGGGTCAGCCTTGCAGATCCTCCATCCGGACTTTTCCATAGGTTCCTCCTCCGCCTGCATTCACCTGCAGAACACCGCCGCGGGCGGCCCCGATCATGCCGGCTATGGCGGCTCCGGCCGTCTCCGCGATTTCATCCAGTGCTGCCTTGTGCAAAATGTTCATTTCCGTTCCGAAGCGTGAGAGCAGCTTGTCCAGCAGCTTGGGACCGAGCCCGGGCAGAAATTCCAACGGCACCTGGTAATAATAAGGCGGCCGGTGGGCACCCACTACAGGCTCAGAGCGGTCTGCAATATCCCTGATCCGGTCCATTACTCCGCGGACAATCTTGGTGCTCCCGCAATACAGGCAGCGCTCCGTGGACAGCTCCGCCTCATCCACAATGGAGCCGCAGGCGGCGCAATAGGTGCGGTGATACTTGCCCAGCCGGGGATTCAAGCCGAAATTGGCGGTAACCCCACGCCCATCCTTGCCCTGGAGAGCCAGCACAAATTCCCGGAAGGTTGGCTCCGCCATCCGGATGCGATTGTATTCCCGTCCAATCTTGCCCAGAGAATGGGCGTCCGAGTCCGTCAGGAAGGCCAGGTTGTCCAGCTCGGGCAGGTAAGAAGCCATTTCGGTATCGGAGCTAAGCCCCAGCTCTACCGCCATAATTCGCTCCACATCCAATAGCTCCGACATCCGCTCTGCTGCGCTGCCGTACACACTTTTGTACGGTGTGAAAATATGGGCGGGAATCAGGATGCCGCCGCGGGCTTCCGCCTCCTGCTGCAGCTGACGGGTGGTCACATAAATCCGCTGGGAGCTGAGCTGCACATTTTTCATAACACCGGATAACCAGACTGTGAAGGCTTTCATGGAACGCAGGTCAGGCAGGAACACCAGGAAATGCGCCGCTCCCCTGCCCGGCTCCTTCACCTCCAGCTCCGAGCCGAGCAGGATCGTGGTGTTGTGATAGCGGATGCCTCCGCCCTCCAGTTCCTCCATCTCGCCCCGCTCCAGATAACTGTCGATTTCGGCCTGCACCGCGGGAGAATGACAGTCTATAATGCCAACCACATCGATCCCCTTGCGCTCCGATGCCTCCCGGGCGATATTGTGAAAGGTCAGGTTGGCAGCTCCGCTGATCTTAACCGGCAAGCCTGCTTCCGTACGCCCGATATGGATATGCATATCCACATAATATTCCTGCAGACCTTCCATCTTAAAGCTTCCCCGTCAGCCGGTAGAGCTTCCAGGCATACACCGCCATAATGGTTTTGGCATCCCCAATTCGCCCTTCAGCGATGTACTGCTCCGCTTCCTCCAAGGTGATGGCGCTGCAGTCGAGAAATTCATCCTCATCCAGATGTGCTTCACCTCTGGTTAAATTTTCCGCAACAAAAAGATGGATAAGCTCGTTTGCAAATCCCGGAGATGTGTAAAAAGAATGTATAAGGCGAATATCTCCGGCAGTATAACCCGTTTCCTCCGCCAGCTCGCGGATGGCTGCTGCCAGGGGCTCTTCCCCGTGATCCAGCTTGCCCGCCGGGATTTCCACCAGATTTTTTTCGAAGGGCTTGCGGTATTGCTCCACCACCAGCATCTTATCCTCCACAAGAGCAATGACCGCCACGGCCCCCGGATGTTTGACGATTTCCCGGGTGGCCGTTTCGCCGTTGGGCAGCCGGACTGTATCCACTTGAAGGGAGATAATCCTCCCGTTAAAAATAGATTCCGTACTGAGGGTGACTTCCTCAAATTTGCTGGATGCTTGCTCGTTCATGGTCTCTTCTCCTTTTATCCGTGTAAATTGTGCCTGATTCGCTGAACTGAACCGTTACCAGACATGGCTGTGACGCAATTGTCATATGAATAGCATTATACCATGCCTGCCGGGGAATGACCTCGAGGATTGCGCAAGCCGGCAAAGGCCGACTATGAAAAGAAAAGAGGGTTCCGCCCATGAAAACCCGTTATAGCACCGCAAGTCTCCTGATGACCGGGAAAGCCCATGAGGTCCGCCGTATGCTCCGGCTGCTTCTGGACCAATCTCCCAATCCCCATATGCCTTTGTTGGAGCAGTTGGATCAACGCGCTTCGTTAGGGGCCGAAAGCTCCTTTGTGCGGCATGCCGCATTCCGCATCCGTCCGGGTGCATCAGGCCGGAGCACTGCTATACCCAGAGGAAAATCCCGTTAGGGCGTGTTTGCAGAACTGGCCTAGGCCTCCTGTCCGGCATCCTGGGGGCCCTGACCCAGTCGGTCCCAAATGGCCTTTACGTTCCGTTCCCCTTCATAATAGTCCGCTTCATCCGCCTGCCGGAAAACTTGCTGTTCAGGCAATATATTCAATTTGCCTGAATCCGGGTATTCGCATACATCCATGCCCCGATCCATCCGGATATCCAGGTATACGCACGGCTTTTCACTATGGTTGTACAGCTGATGCGCCCCCTCCGGCCCTATTCCGAAAAACACCGTATCCCCTTCCCCTATCTCCTGCAATCCCTCCGGCGTGCGCAGCATGGCTTTCCCTGACAAGATAATGAACAGCTCCTCCGCATTCCGGTGGATATGGTACGGGTATGAATACAGCCTCGGATCGAGGGAGCGGACCTCGAACTTCATATGCTCCGACCCCAACCTTTTGGACAAACCTTCGGTTGTATGCCATGCAAACTCCGGCACAGGCGAACGTCGCTGAACATACGAAACCGACTTCGAATTGAATACAAACGCCATTGCAAACCACTCCTTCAGAAATTGGGTTTTCCTGCACTTGACAAATATTGTACAAGATTCAAGGCGGATGGTATACTGTTCCAAAAGGGAAACAAACGTTTGCCTGTCTATCTCCCCTAGAAGGAGCACGCCGCCATGGAGCCTTTGAAACATATGTACACCCCGGAGCTGCTGGAGGATTTTGCCCACAAGGTGGCAGGGGTTTATCCCGCCTTTGACCAACCGGGGTTTCTTGCATCCGTATTTGATACCGAATGGGACTCCCGGGAGCTGAAGGACCGGTACCGCCATATCGCCCGGGTGCTGGGGGAATATCTGCCCGCGGATTATGATCAGGCCATACATATCCTGGAGGGGCTTGCCGGAGACTGCCGGGGCTTCCCGTATATTTTCTTTCCGGAGTTCGTTTGCCTAAGCGGCTTGGAGCATTGGGATACCTCCCTCCGCGCATTGCGCAGCTTCACACCGTCCAGCTCCTCCGAATTCGCTGTGAGGCCCTTTATTGAGCTGGACCAGGAGCGGATGCTCGCTGCTATGCTCGAATGGACAAAAGATCCGGACGAGCATGTTCGGCGCCTGGCCAGCGAAGGCTGCCGCCCCCGCCTGCCCTGGGGCAAGCCGCTGCGGCGGCTGATTGCCGATCCGGGGCCGCTTTTTCCCATTCTGACGGCGCTTCTGCAGGATGAATCGGAATATGTCCGCCGCAGTGTAGCCAACAATCTCAACGATATTACCAAGGACCATCCCGAGCTCGTGCTGCAGTTCGCCGCCGCACATCTGGGCTTAAGCCGGGACACGGACCGGCTCTTGAAGCATGCCTGCCGGACTCTGCTGAAAAAAGGGAATCCGGAGGCTCTCCGCCTCTTTGGCTTTGGCAGTGGTGATGTCCAGTCCTCCGTAGACATCCGGGAGCTGCGGATTGAGCCGGAGACGATCCGGCTGGGGGAACAGCTCCGTTTTTCCTTCCATCTCTCCTCCAAGGAGCCTGCTTCCTTCCGGCTGCAATATGCTGTGGAGTACGTAAAAGCCAACGGCAAAACCGCTCCCAAGCGCTTCCACCTCCCCGAACGGAAGGAATTTTCCGGCGATGAGGTGATTTCCTGGAGCGTCACAGTTAAGGATTTTACCACCCGCAAGCATTATCCCGGTTATCACCGTGTTTCCATTCTGGTGAACGGAGTGGAACGCGCAGCCGGGGGATTTATGTTGGAGATGCCCGGGGAGTAAATTGGTTTTGGGGCTTGTCCTTTACGGGCTGATTATGATATGCTGCTGGTATCAAATAGGATTTCCGGGTGAAGCACACCTGGCTGTTCTCCGTTAAGGGGATGGCCGGTGTGTTTTTTGCTTTCCGGAAGAACGTGAAATCCGATTTTTGCGAAGGAGAGTTGATGCCGTGACGGATCATGATGCGCTGTATAAGGAATTGCTGCGGAACTTTTTTAGAGAATTTATGGAGCTTTTCTTCCCGGAGACAGCGGAGCAAATCAATTTTGCCTCGGTGGAGTTCCTTTCTGAGGAGGTTGTTGTAGATATTGCAGGCGGTACAAAAAAAAGGCTGGATGTGCTGGTGAAAACCAGACTGAAGCAGGAGCAGACATTTATTCTGGTTCATCAGGAACCGCAGGCTTACTACCAGGAGGAATTTCCGGAACGAATGTTTATTTACACTGCCCGGTTGTATGAAAAATACCGTCTTCGCGTGCTCCCCATCGCTATTATCAGCCACAAACGGCAAATCCCCGAACCGGATACCTTCGGATGGGAGCTGCCATATTTGGAGGTGCTTCGCTTTAGGTACCACCGTCTTCATCTGCGCAAGCTAAATTGGAGGGACTTTGTGCATTCGGGCAATCCGGTGGCTGCTGCATTGCTGAGCAGTATGGGCTATAATGAAGAGGAGAAAATCCGCTTGAAGCTGGAATTTATCGGGATGATGACCCGTCTGCAGCTGGATCCTGCCCGAATGGAGCTGCTGGCCGTTTTCTTCGACGCTTACCTTCCCCTCACGGAGGAGCAGGAGCAGCAGGTTTGGCATGAGGCAAAGCAAATATACAGTTTAGGAGGGACTGAAGTGATGGAATGGAAAACTCACTTTGAGCGGTATGCCATGGAAAAGGGGTTAAAGGAAGGTTTAGAACAAGGGATCGAAAAGGGCATTGAAAAAGGTATTGAGCAGGGAATCGAGAAGGGCAAGCTGGAAGTGGCCCGCCAAATGATCGCGGAGCGTTTGGAGCCGCAACTCATTGCCAAGGTCACCGGCCTGCCCTTGGAGGAAATCAACCGGATGCGTCAATAGACCCGGCTGTATATTATAGGTGTATCTCCGGCTGTCCCGTTTCATCCTGGCGGACCCATCTGACCGTTTGGCGCGGCGGCTGAATCACTCCATTGTCATACAGCTCCCCCTGCCACTGGATCCCGCCCGGTCCCTCCACTTGAACCACCACTCCTGCGTCGATGCCGTCCTTCAAAAAGTACAGGGAAATATTCCGCAGAAAGTCGGCCACGTAGGAGGGGGCGCTGGCCTCCTTCTTAAAAATAGCTTCATGATCCGCCACATCCAACTGCCACATCCCCACCGTATCCATCAGAACCCACTCCTCCTGAGGCAGGCGGTAGAGACGTATATTGGACCATAGGTCCGGAGAAAGGTTATTACCCTCCTCCACCTCGGACCACGCCTCACGGAGCAGCCTCCCGGAAGCCAGACATTCCCCTGCGGGATTGAAATAACATAGAGCCTCCGGCAGCACATCCAGGACTCTCACCGCTACCGCCATCAACATTACCAGTTCCTGCATCGGGTCATAACCCTCCGGCAGCACTGGCGCATCCTCTCCCGCTTCATTGCCCAGGATATAGCTGGTCCGCAACCGGATGAAGGCTTGATGGTCATTCACAGCCTGCCGCCCTTCTGGATAGCTGCCCCAAGCCTGCTCCACCGCCCGTTCCAGATTGCCCGGATACGTAAAAGGCCCAAACTGCCCCAAAGACCAAGCGTCGAACAACTGGGGATCTTCCCGAGGATGACCCATACCGTCAGGCCAGGGACGGTCCACTACATCCACCATCAAATACCCGTTAACCTCCGGACGCAGCGGAATCACGAAGCTTTCGCCCCTGTAAGTCCACTCCTTCGAGAAATCATTGATGTCCCCTACGGCAAATTGTTCCCGGAGGGCCTGATGTGCCTGTGTGATGGATACAGGTTTGGAAAGCAACACGGCAATGCCTTGCGTAAAAATGCCTTTTTGCATAGAGATCCTCCTGGTTTTACGGCTGCAAATATATTTCTAGCAAGCTTACCAGAAAGCCTAGGGTTCGTCTATTATTATCTGAAATTTCTGACATTGGTCAATTTATTTCAGCTCCCGCCATTTCGTCCATAACTCCTGCGGATTCAAGACATAAACATTATTCTCCCGGTACATGTACTGGTGAATAATAAACTCTCTGCGGATGGTAGCAAAATCTTCATGAAAACCTTTAATAAATGCATTCAGTTCCTTCTCCGGATAGGCCTTGCCGAATTCCAGCCGGCAGACCATTTCCTCCAGAACAATCAGCTTCTTCTTCATCTGCACCGGAATTTGCTTCAGCTCCCCATTTACCCCAAAGAAATTCCGGATAACGGAATGCCTGAATTTCTCCATTTCCTCACTCATCGAATTTACCTCCTCTTCCCGGATTTGCCGGTTGATCAACTCCTCCGCTCCCTTGGAGAAGCTCCTGAAAACCTCATGGTTCAGCGAAAAATAAACGGTATTCTTATCCCTCCGCTCTGAAATCAGCCCAGCCTGCCGCAATTTCGCGGAATGGTGGGTAATGGTGGCAGGGGTCACCCCCAGCTTCTCTGCCAGGTGCAGCCCGTTAAGACTCCCGGACGCCAGCAGAATCAGCATTTTGACACGGGTAGGATCGGCAAGCGCCTTATGAAAATTGACCACCTTTTCTAATTGCATTTGTGCGTCACGCCCTTGAATCTAATTTGATAAATATCTAATTAGACATTCATTAAATAACATATTACAAATCACATCCTTGTTTGTCAATAAGGAGATTAACCCCCGCGGCAGCAAAAAAGCTGCCAGAGACAATGTCCCGGCAGCCCCATATCCATTTATGCTGATTGAAAGGTAAGGCGAATCTCAAGATTTTCCCGGTCCAGCAATGCTGTTGCTTGCCCGCCCATCTGCTCCACCAGTGCTTTGACAACCGACAATCCGATCCCGCTTCCTTCTCTTGCTCCATCCCCTGTATAAAACCGTTCAAACATATGGTGCACATCCACTTTTTGCGCCGCTTTGACCCTGTTGGAAATACGAAGGATGGGTTGCTCCGAAGCTTCGAGTGTAAAACACACATCCCCCGCAGCATGTTTGGCACAATTGGCCATCAGATTTTGCATGATCCGCTGCACGAATCCGGGATCCACATGAGCGTACACCGGCGTTTCAAAA
Organism: Bacillota bacterium; assembly: GCA_023391955.1. Classification (GTDB taxonomy): domain Bacteria; phylum Bacillota; class Bacilli; order Paenibacillales; family NBRC-103111; genus Paenibacillus_AR. The sequence goes on from JAEWAA010000442.1 coordinate 8,787, forward strand.
CCGGACAGAACAGGAATCAGCTGGCTTTCCTCCAAAAGATCCGCATTTTCCAGAATATATTCCGACAGCAGATTGGCCAGATTCACCCGCTCCAGCCGGCATTCATGCTCTCCGTTATCCAATAGCGAAAGCTCATAAAACTGTTCGACCAATTGATTCAGGTCACAGGCTCTGCGCAGAGCTGTGCCAATGTAAGCCTGATTTTCCGCCCCCGGCTTGCACAGCTGAAGGTAGCCGATCACCGAGGTTAGGGGTGTGCGGAAATCATGGGAGATGCCCGCAATGGTGTCCTTCTGCAGCTGCTCCGCCCGCAACGTCTCTATCCGTACCTGACGTTCCTGCTCCAAACAGCCGTTTATGGCAGCGGCAAGCCGGTTCAACGTTCGGTCCATCAGATTAATGTCCAGATTGCTGGGTACTCGGCTGTTTTCCCGGTTTTCGAGCCGCTTTGCCATGCGGAGTAGCTGGCGGCGGAGCACCAATAGATAACCCCCTGTGATAACAAGCGCTATCGCCATAATGATGAGCATGGTGTGCCTCCCGCCTAATCCAAATCAGCCCGGCGGAACAGCCAATAGGAAATGACTATGGAGGCCGAGATAAAGAATAGCCCAGTGATCACCGCAATCACGATAGTTGAAACCTCTACCTGGGGCTCCATCACGGCTTTCATTTGATAAACGGGATGCCACCCGGTTACTTTGAACATCCATGTGTCCCGAGCCAGAGATCGCACCAAGCCAAAAATAAAGGATAACGCCAGTGTAAGCACCATTGAATATGCCACCGACCGGATCACATCCCGGCAGGCAAATACCACAATCAAGCATAGATGGACCAAGGCCATATCCAGCAGCACATGCATCCCCAGGCAGCGCCATATATAAGCCGCAGCCTCAGCTGGAGGAAGGGAATGGAGCCACTCCCGGCTGTAACGGAGAATGCTGATGACGGGATACAAGATCGATACAAGGCATGTGGCCAGATAGAAAAATACCAATTTGACTGTAAAAATGCGGAGCCGGGAATGACCGGCGTATATTGCGTCATTTATGGTCCGATCGGAAAAAACGGAACCGATTAAAAGCGGTGTCAGAAAGATGGTGATTATGGTTGTTAAGCCGGGGTCGCCCATGGTGTTTTTGAACACAAACTCTCCCCAATAGAAAGTCATAAAGTCGGTCTTCCATGAGGCAGTATCGCCAAATCGGTTGCCGGAATACCAGTAGACGAACAAAGCCGTGACCAATATCACCACGCCGTAAGGAATGTTATAACGCATCTTGGTCCATTCTGCTCGAAGTAGGTTAAGCAAGCTTCCCACCTCCTACCAATGCCGCGAAATATTCCTCCAGGCTGACACCCTTCGAACTGATTTGACCGATTCCAACTCCATTTTGGGATAGTGCCTTCACCAACGCTTCAGGCTTGAGATCGGCACTGTACAGCCGGATCTCATTGCCTGGGAACACCTTCAGTTCCTGTTCTCCGCATATCCCTTCCAGTACGGCCACAGCAGCAGGAGGCTGATCGGTTACGATGGAGATGTATCGGCTGCAGCGCTCCGCCAGCTCTTGTTTGCTGATCTGCTCCAGAAGCCTGCCTTCATGAATAATAATAAAGTCTGTAGCCAGATGATACAGCTGCTCGAGATAATGGCTGGAAATCAGCATGGTCATGCCCCGTTCCCTGTTTAAGGACACAAGAAGCTCCCGGATGCTGCGGATGCCGTTGGGGTCCAAACCGTTAATCGGCTCATCCAGCACCAGGAAATCCGGCATCCCCAGAAGAGCGGCGGCCAGTCCGAGGCGCTGCTTCATCCCGTAGGAAAAATGCCTGTACGGATAAGTATCTGTCAGCTCCAGCAATGCCAAAATCTCCGCCACTGCTTTTTTGTCCGGAATGCCCTTCAGAATCCGCAGGACCTCCAGATTTTTCTCGGCGGTCATGAAGCCATGAAAAACAGGCCTTTCGATCAAAGCGCCGATCTGTCTCCGGCTCCTGACGATTTCGCGCTCCTCCCGGCGGCCGAACAGGCTGATAGACCCTGCGGTGGGGAAGGCAAGCCCCATTATGATCCGCATCAATGTGGTTTTCCCTGCTCCGTTATTGCCGATCAGCCCGTAGATCTTTCCCCGTTCCAAACGGAACGACATGTGTTTAAGCGCTTGCACTTTCCGGTAGTGTTTGGATAAATCCTTACAGTGGAATACTGAATCGCTCAACGTTTTTCCCTCCTTTTTCCATAAGTGTAACCCTAGGAAGTCAAGAAAACGTCAAGCCTTCCACATTCGGTACCCCATTCCCCAAACGGTTTCAATGTAACGCTCCTCCGGGTTCAATTGCTGCAGCTTGATGCGGATATTGCTGATATGGGTTTTCAGGGTGCCGTCGTCGCCCAGATATTCATCCCCCCATATGCTTTCGAAGAGATTGGCCTTGGAGAAGATTTTTTGGGGACGGCTGACCAAAAGCCGGAGCAGCTGGTACTCCTTGGCGGTCAGCACCAGTGGACATTCCCCAACCATGGCCGTCTGCTCTTCCACATCAAGCCGGATATCCTTGAAGCATATCACGGTCTGCTGGGCCGGACGTTTCCCAAAACGGCGGACATTCGCTTCCACCCGGGCCACTACCTCCTCTACCTCAAAGGGCTTGGCCACATAATCATCCGCCCCAAGCCGCAGCAGCTCCACCTTGGTCTGGGTAGCACCGCGGGCCGAAATCACCATAACCGGAACCTCCGAAGCCGCCCGCAGCCGGCGCAGCACCTCTTCACCAGATGCAATCGGCAGCATCAAATCCAGCAGTATGATATCGTAGGCGTTGGCCTCAGCTTTTTGCAGCCCAGCCGCCCCGTCAAAGGCAGAATCGGTAGCATACCCGTTCTGCTCCAGAACATTTTTCAACAGTGCATGAATGTCCCGGTCATCCTCAATAATCAATACCTGATGCCGCTCAGGCATCGCCATCACCACCTGGGTATGGATTCCAATCTCCACGGATAAAAAGAATGCGCCTCCGGAAGAGACGCAGTAATTTACACTATTCAGCCGCGCAGCCTTCCAGGCATTCATAGCCTGGTTTAACCTTACTCGTTTGCCTGCGGCATTATTTCGTTGCTTGGCCCGCCTTGCGGGAGATCTCCACCACCAGCTCCGCTACCTTCACCAAATCGGAAACGGCGATATACTCATTGACGGTGTGGATGGCCTGATAGCCCACGGACAGATTCACGGTGGGGATCCCTTGGCCGTTAAACAGATTGGCATCGCTGCCGCCGCCGGAGTGGAACAGGTTCGGGGTTAATCCGATGGCTTCTGCCGCATCCATAGCCAGCTTCACATGGGGAGCGGTTTCGTCGAATTTATAGCCGGGGTACATCAATTCATAGCGGAAATCGCAGCTTGCTCCCATCTCGGAGCAGGCGGATTCACACGCGGATTTCATGGCGTCCAGCTGTGTCAACAGCTTTTCCTTCACCAGGCTGCGGGCTTCCCCGATCAGCTCCACCTTTTCGGTGACGATGTTGGTTTCGCCGGAGGCGAAGAAAGTTCCAAAATTAGCGGTGGTTTCCTTGTCGATGCGGCCCAGCGGCATCCGGGATACGGCTTTGGCCGCAACGGTAATGGCGCTGATACCCTTCTCCGGGCTTACTCCGGCATGGGCGGTTTTGCCCTTCACGGTAATGTAAACCTTCGATTGGAACGGCGCCGCAACGGCAATGCCGCCTACCTCGCCGTTGGAGTCGATGGCGTAGCCGAAGTCGGCCTTCACCCAGCCGGGCTCCATATTCCGGGAACCAAGCAGAGTGGATTCTTCACCTGCGGTAATCACGAATTTAATGATGCCGTGGGGGATCTTCTCCTCCTCCAGAACCCGCACCAGCTCCAGCATGGCGGCGATTCCAGCCTTGTCGTCGCTGCCCAGAACTGTGGTTCCGTCGCTGCGGATAATGCCATCCTCCCCAACCTGGGGCTTTACACCCTTACCCGGAACTACTGTGTCCATATGGCAGGTAAAATAAATCGTCGGCGCATCCTGTGCATCTGCAGTAGCCGGCAGAGTAAACAAAAGATTGTTTCCTTCGCAGCCTGATTTGGCCGAGGAATTATCCTCCTCCACCTGAAGGCCCAATGCCGCAAACCTCTCCTTGAGTACCTTTGCAATCTCCGCCTCATGCTTTGTTTCACTGTCCACCTGGACCAAAGCGATAAACTCCTCTACCAGTCTTTGCTGGTTGACCATACCCGTTTCCCCCCGGCTTCATTTTGCGTTACAATAGATAGATGGGCAAGCATGTCCGGTACGGCACCGGACGTTCATCCGTTATCATTCCCGTTTTGTTACCCGCCCTTATACTTTCTCCTTGAAGGAGCTGATTGTCCTGATTAACAAAAGAGTAATGCGTGTGGTTGTATGGCTGATGATTGCCGCCATGCTGTTTTCAACGGTTATGTATCTGGTTGCAGCGTTCACCGGGATCTAAGCCTGACTGACGGAGTGGTTCTGGTGAATACATATTCAATCGGCAACATTCACTACCGGATAGGTTGATGAATATGTATTCACCGATCAGTCAGACTCCTAGTACAGCTTCGTATCCAGGCTGTAGCCCTCCAGGTTTTCCTTCACCCGCTGCAGGAAACGTCCGCAAATGACGCCGTCAAGAATCCGGTGGTCCAACGACAGGCACAGGTTCACCATGGACCTGACTGCAATCATGTCGTTGATGACTACCGGCTTTTTGACGATGGATTCGAAGGTCAGAATCGCCGCCTGGGGATAGTTCACAATCGGGTACGACAGAATGGAACCAAAGGAACCGGTATTATTGACGGTAAAAGTTCCGCCTACCATATCATCTGGCGTCAGCTTGCCGGCCCGGGCTTTTTTGCCGAGCTGGTCCATTTCCTGCGCCAATCCGGCGATATTCTTCTGGTCCGCTTTCTTAATAACCGGAGTCAGCACCGAATCCTCCGTGCCCACCGCCAGGGAGATGTTAATATCCCGCTTGACGATGATTTTGTCTACCGCCCAAACGGAGTTCAGGATGGGATAATCCTTGATGGCATTGACCACCGCCTTGATCAAAAACGGCAAATAGGTCAGGTTGATGCCCTCCTGGCGGGCAAAATCATCCTTCAGCTTGCTGCGCAGCACCACCAGATTGGTGACATCCACCTCGATCATAGTCCAGGCATGGGGAATTTCCGAAACGCTTTGACGCATATTCCGGGCAATTGCATTCCGGATGGGGGTCACATCAATGTAATATTCCCGCTGGTTGCTTGACTCCGTCACCACCTGGGGCAGTAACGGTGTCGGCGGGTCCTGGGATAGATGGATACCGGAGGAACGCACATCCTGGGATGCAGCCGGAACAGGCGCCACAACAGCAGCAGAAACCGCAGCAGCAGGCTTAGAAACCTCCTGACGTCCGGCCGCAGGGCGTTTGCCGCCTGCCACATAAGCCAATACATCCTTGCGGGTAATTCTGCCGCCCAGACCTGTGCCCTCCACCTCGGACAGCTCCACTCCATGCTCCGCCGCCAGCGTCAGAACCGCAGGGGAAAACCGGGAGCGCAGGTTATCTCCTCCGGCTGCTTGTGTGCCACCGCCAGATTCCGTCTGCCCGGCAGCACCCTTAACGGCGCCTCCTGCCGCCCCAGCCGCAGAACCCGGCTCGGCGATCATGCAGATGGCCTCCCCCACCGCAGCGGTGCGCCCTTCCTCCACCAGAAGCTCCAGAATGGTGCCTTCAACCGGAGAAGGCATTTCCACATTCACCTTCTCTGTGATCAGCTCACAGATGACATCGTATTGCTGGACATAATCGCCGGGCTTTTTCAGCCACTTGCCGACTGTCGCCGATACCAGGCTCTCCGCCAGATGCGGCACCGGCACAGGCGTGCCTTTATTCAATTGGGTCATTGCCCTGTTACCTCCCAATGCCTAAATTTCCCTGCAAACCAATTATCGGGGGCTCCCCCAAAAGTACCCTGCCTTAACTACGAAGCGCTTTTGGGGGATTGCTTTAAATTTCGGCCAGCCGCAGCATGGCTTCCTTCACCTTGTCCGGGTTCAGCAGGAAGAACTTCTCGATAGTAGGCGCCATGCCCACTGCCGGGATGTCCGCGCCGCACAGCCGCATAATTGGGGCGTCCAGCTCATAGAACATTTCCTCAGAAATAATCGCAGACACCTCGGCTCCAACCCCGCCGGTTTTATTATCCTCATGGATAATCAGCACCTTGCCGGTTTTGCGGGCGGCTTCCAGGATTCCCTCCTTGTCCAGGGGCTGCAGCGTCCGCAGGTCCAGAACATGGGCGCTGACACCCGATGCCGCCAGCTCCTCCGCCGCCTTCAACGCATAGTGGACCGTCAGGCCGTAGGAGATAATGGTAATGTCCTCTCCTTCACGGACCACCTTGGATTTGCCGATGGGAACGATATAATCCTCATCCGGCACATCGCCGCTGATGGACAGGTAGCACTTTTTATGCTCGAAGAACAGCACCGGATCCTCGTCCCGGATGGCCGCCTTCATCAACCCCTTGGCATCGTACGGATTGGAGGGGGCTACAATCTTCAACCCCGGCGTTCCGAAGAAGATGGATTCCGGACATTGGGAATGGTACAAGGCGCCACCGCCGGTGGCCCCGTAAGGAACCCGGATTACGACAGGACAATTCCAGTCGCCGTTAGAGCGGTAGCGGATTTTGGCCGCTTCGCTGATAATCTGGTTGGTGGCCGGCAGGATAAAATCGGCAAACTGCATCTCCGCTACCGGCCTCATGCCGTACATAGCCGCCCCGATGGCTACACCGGCGATAGCCGACTCCGCCAAGGGCGTATCCAGCACACGGTCCGGGCCGTACAGATCGCGCAGACCTTTGGTGGCGTTCAGCACACCGCCCTTGCCCACATCCTCGCCCAGGACGAAGACGGAGCTGTCCCGGCGCATTTCCTCCTGCATGGCAGAGCGGATGCCCTCCAGATACGTGATTACAGCCATTGTCCCGTCCCCTCCCCGGCCTGCTCAAGATAAACATGCTTCAGCGCGTCCTCAGGCAGCGCATACGGAGCCTGGTCGGCATATTGTGTGGCGTCGTTGATCTCCGCCGTAATTTCCTTCTGAAGCGCCGCTTCCTTGTCGTCATCCCACAAGCCGCATTCCGCCAGATATTGCCTGAAGCGGGGAAGCCCGTCCTTGGCGCGGTTTTCCTCCACTTCCTCCTTGCTCCGGTAGAGCATATCGTCATCCGATGTGGAGTGCGGGGAGATCCGGTACATCATGGCTTCGATCAAGGTCGGCCCTTCGCCGCGGATTGCGCGGCTGCGCGCCTCGCTGACCACCCGGTAGACCTCCAGCACGTCATTGCCGTCCACCCGGACGCCTTCCATGCCATAGCCCTTCGCCCGGTCCACCACACGTCCGCCCAATTGGCGGGAGGTGGGCACCGAAATGGCATATTGGTTGTTTTGGCACATGAGAATCATCGGCAGCTTGTGCACTCCGGCAAAGTTGGACCCTTCGTGAAAATCCCCCTGATTGCTGGAGCCTTCCCCGAAGGTTACCCAAGAGATTCCGGGTTCGCCGCGCATTTTTTTGGTCAGGGCAATGCCTGCCGCATGGGGCACCTGGGTCGTCACCGGGCTCGAACCCGTCACAATATTCAGGCGTTTGCAGCCGAAGTGTCCCGGCATCTGGCGGCCGCCGCTGTTGGGGTCCTCCGCCTTGGCAAACACGGAGAGCATCAGCTCCCGCATGGTCATCCCCACCGTCAGCACAAATCCGTAATCTCTGTAATATGGCAAAAATACGTCCTCATCTGTATGAAGGGCGGTTGCTGCCGCCACCTGCGCGGCCTCCTGCCCGATTCCCGACACGTGGAAAGCAATCTTGCCCGAGCGCTGCAGCAAAAAGGAGCGTTCGTCGAACTTTCTGGCCCGCATCATGTTGCGGTACATGCCGGTGACTGCGTCATCAGTCAGCCCCAACGACCGGTGCTTGAAGATTTGTCCGATTGACATCAGGAGAATACCTCCTCGTAAAATAGGCTTTGATCCAAGCCTGTTTTTTGGCCAGTTTTAATACCTGGTACTAAGACTTGGGCTTATGGCTATTATAGCTTTTTTCAAGGAGGATTACAATCAGGTACTAGGGACTGTCTTCAAACCCACTTAAGGGCAGCTTTCACCATCTTTTCGTCCCTTGCTTCGTTACTTTCGCTTGACGTACCCCCGGTGAACTAGCGCAAAAGTGCCTTGCCCGGAACGAAAATCCGGCAAAATCTGCTCCCTTCGAAGTTTGAAGACAGCCCCTAATGCGTGTTAAGCGTTGATCATTCTCCCGTCCACAGCCAGCATGGCTTCGGCCAAAGCCTCTGACATGGTGGGATGGGGATGGATGACAGAGCCGACTTCCCAGGGGGTCGCGTTCAAGAGCTGTGCCAGCGCAGCCTCGGAGATCAGATCCGTCACCTGGGCGCCGATCATATGCACCCCGAGGATATCCCCGGACTCCTTGTCGGCTACAACCTTCACGAAACCGTCCGCATCCCCGTGGACCAGCGCTTTGCCCAAGGCCTTGAAGCTGAATTTGCCCGTTTTAACTGTGTACCCCTTCTCCATAGCCTGAACCTCCGTCCAGCCTACACTGGCAATCTCCGGACGCCCGTACACACAGCGGGGGATCAGGTGGTCGGCATAACCGGCAGGCTTCGTCCCGGCAAAATGCTCTACCGCCAGAATCCCTTCATGGCTGGCCGCATGGGCAAGCTGCATGCCTCCGATTACATCGCCGATGGCGTAAATATGGGATTCGGCGGTCTGCATCCACTCATTGACCCGGATGACACCCCGCTCCACTTTCACATCGGTATTTTCCAAACCAAGCCCTTCCACATTAGCCTGCCGTCCCACACTCACCAGGACACGTTCACAGCCAAGCTCCAGCATCTCCCCGTTCCGCTCCGCCTTCAAGGTTACGCCTTGCCCATCCTTCACGACGGTTTCCGCCAGCACCTGAGCACCGGTTATTACCTTGATGCCGCGCTTTTTGAACAGGCGCTCCAGCTCCTTGGAAATGTCCGCATCCTCATAAGGGACAAGCCGCGGGCCATATTCCACAATCGTGACCTCTACACCAAAATCATGGAGAAGGGAGGCCCATTCCACACCAATTACAC
>JAEWAA010000575.1 GCA_023391955.1 Bacillota bacterium
CAGCCAGCCGAGGAATGGCTTTTGGACCATTCGGAATTTATTGAAGCGGAAATATTGGGTTTAAAAGAGGACACCTTGGGCCTGCCGGCCAAAACTCTGCCTGCTGTAGGCAAAGCCGGAGAGCGCCGGATTTCTGCCATCTGTGCGGCATATCTGGAGGAAACCGACGGCTTCTACGGTGAGGATACGCTGGTTGCTTACTTGGAGGCGTATCAGGAGGTTTCCGTGCTGTCCATTGCCGAAGCCTGGTCCCTTCCCGTATTTATGAAAATAGAGCTGCTCCGCCGGCTGGCCGCTTTGATGGAGCCGGTGAAGGAACGGCGCAATATATGTGCCAGGGTGGACAGAATGCTGGCGGATATTCCGCCTTCGGAGCTGACACCGGAGCGGCTGAAGGAATCCCTGGAGGGTGCCGGGCTGGAGCTGCCCCTGTCCGGTGCAGTGATTGTCCAGTTGGTATGCCACCTGCGGGAGCATGCGGAGGATTCGGCGCATCTGGGCGAATGGCTGGTATGCAAGCTGGACAACGGACCCGAAAGCCTGGACTCCATTCTTTCTTATGATTATCAACTGCAGGCGCAATATCAGGTGAGTACGGGCAATGTCATCGGGAGCCTGCGGAATCTCTCCCGGACCCAATGGAGTCCTTTGTTCGAGCAAATCAGCATGGTGGAGAACACCCTCCGCCAGGAGCGTGCGGGAGACTACCCCCGGCTGGACAATGCCAGCCGCCACACCCTGCGCAGCCGGACAGCCACCTTGGCCAAGCGGATGCGGGTACCGGAGAATCTGGTTGCGGCCAAAGCGGTGGAGCTGGCTGACGGGAGATTGCGCGCCCGGGAGCATGAAGCAGCTGCCGCCCAAGCGGCCGGGGCCGATGCGGAAACCGGAGGCGGCCTGCTTTCCCGGGACTGCTGCGCCGCCTATTATCTCCTGGAGGGCCGGGGGCTCACCGCCCTGCAAAAGGCACTCCGCCAATGCGGCAAAACCGGGGCTCTGCCGGAAGCCGGGATCAAAACCCGGGCCGCCATGCTGTATATGCAGCTGTTGGTGCTGGCCTTTGCGGCGGCACTGGTCTTGGTGTCCCTCTGGATCGGCCGCAACGCCGGTAATTTGTCCCTTGGAGGCTGGGTTGCCATTGTGCTTCTGGCGGCACTGCCTGCCAGCGAGTACGCCATTACCGCCCTGCATTGGCTGATCGAACGGGTAAAAACCCCCAACCGGCTTTTGCGGTACGATTTCTCCGAAGGGGTGCCCGAGGATGCCGCCACCATGGTGGTGATTCCGGTGATCTGGTCCACTCCTGAGGATGCCGCCGCCACTGCCGAACGGATGGAGCTTCATTATCTGGCTAACCGGGATCCCAATATCCACTTTGCCATATTGAGCGATTTCCGCGATGCGGACAAGGAGCGGCTGCCCCAGGACGAGAAGGTGCTGAAGCAGGCTGTCAGTGAAATCGAAAAGCTGAACAGCCGTTATCCCGAAGCCACCTTCCACCTGTTCCACCGCAGCCGCCAATGGAATGATGCGGAGCGGGTCTGGATGGGCTGGGAGCGCAAACGCGGCAAGCTGGTGGAATTCGTCCGCCTGCTTAAAGGGGACGAACACACCAGCTTCGATACCGTGGCGGGAGACAGCTCCGTGCTCTCCCGCATCCGCTATGTCATCACCCTGGATGCGGATACCCGCCTGCCACTGGAATCCGGACGCCGGATGATCGGAGCCATGCACCTGCCCTACAATCGGCCACGGCTTAATGCCGGCGGTACCCGGGTGGTCGAGGGCCACGGCGTCCTCCAGCCGAGAATCGGCATGACCTATGAAAGCGCCCGGAAATCCCGGCTGGCCTCCATCTGGTCGTCTGAGCCGGGACTGGACCCGTACGCTTTCGCCGTATCTGATCCGTACCAGGATGCGATGGGCCAAGGGATTTTTACCGGCAAGGGAATTTTCGACGTTGACGCCTTTCATACAGTTCTGGGTCATCTTTTTCCGGAAAACAGCGTGCTGAGCCATGATCTTCTGGAGGGTGGTTTCCTGCGGGCGGGTTTTCTTTCGGACATTGAGCTGATCGACGACTGCCCGTCCACCTTCCTGTCCCATCAAAAACGGCAGCACCGCTGGACGCGGGGAGATTGGCAGCTGCTGCCCTGGCTGAAGCGCCATACCCGGAATGCGGACGGGGAGCGGATTGCCGCCGACCTGACGCCCTTGACCCGGTGGCAGATCGTGGACAATCTGCGGCGCAGCCTGCTGGCGCCTGTGCTGCTGGCTATCACCATTCTGGCTGTACCGGTGCTGCCGGGTTCCCCATGGCGCTGGTACGGGCTGGTGCTGCTGACGCTGTGTGCGCCTTTTGTCCGCCAGCTGCTGACACCGCATACCTTGGTTTACCGGCCCAAGGGGCTGCTCCTTACTCTGGCCCAGTGCGCCTTGGCGCTGGTGACGCTGCCGTTCCAAAGCATCATGCTGCTGGATGCCGTGGGGCGGACCCTTTACCGGATCAGCGTGTCCAAACGCAGGCTGCTGGAATGGGTAAGCCAGTCCGAGGTGGAGCGGCAAAGCGGCAAAATAGGCCAGCCCCTGCTGTCCGGCTTATCCGGCGGCTATGTTGCCATCGCTCTGCTGGCCCTCGGATTGTTTGCAGGCCGGACGATTCCGGCAGGCGGGGGCTGGGGCCCCGGCGGTTTCTCCGGTCAAGGCAGACGCTGGGCTTTTTTCCCTCCAGACGGAATCTGGGGGAGTATCGATGCGCTGCAGCTGGCCGGTCTGGCCGGAGTGATATTGTGGGCTCTGGCACCTCTGGTGGTACGTTGGCTGGACCGCGAGGCGGAATCCGACCAGGTGGTTTTCAGCAAGGATGAAGAGCAGGAGCTGCGCAAGCTGTCTGCAGATATTTGGGCCTTTTATGAGGCGTATGTGACGGAAGAGGATTCCTGGCTGCCCCCCGACAATGTCCAAATGGAAGGGGACAAGGGGGTCGCCCACCGCACCTCCCCTACGAATATCGGGCTGTATCTCACCTGTGTGCTGGCCGCCCGGGATTTCGGGTTTATCGACACACCGGGGATGATCGAACGGCTGGAGCGGACCATCGGCACCATCGAGAGGATGGAGAAATGGGAGGGCCATCTGTACAACTGGTACGACACCACCAACCTGGCTCCGCTGAACCCGGTGTATGTGTCCACTGTGGATTCGGGCAACCTGGCCGTCTGCCTGATTGCCGCCCGGGAGGGTCTTCTGGAATGGATGGAAACCGACGGACATCTGGGTATGAACGACCTGGTGCCGGACAGAAGAAGGCCCCGGAGCAAGGATGAGTTTCAGGTGGCCTTTGCCCAGGAGCTGACACCCCATATCGGCCGCCGTTCCACGGTACGCAACCGGGGTACACGACTGGCGGCGCGGATGGAATCGTTGGCGCGGTCTACCAACTTCCGCCCGCTTCTGGACGGGAAGACCAATCTCTTCTCCCTCGGGTACCATGTCAAAGAGGGCAAACGGGACAATGTGCTGTATGATCTTCTGGCCTCTGAAGCCCGGCAGGCCAGCTTTGTTGCTATTGCCATGGGCCAGGTGCCCGTATCCCACTGGAATGTGCTGGGCCGGACGTTGACCAAATCGGGCAGCCGCCCGCTTTTGCTGTCCTGGTCGGGAACCATGTTCGAATATCTGATGCCTTGGCTCTTCATGAAAACCTACCAGGATACCCTGTGGGATAGCACCTATCAGGCAGTAGTGGACCGGCAGATCGAATATGCCCGGCAGCGGAAGGTGCCCTTCGGGATTTCCGAGTCCGGCTATTACGCCTTCGATTACCAGATGAACTACCAGTACCGGGCCTTCGGGGTTCCGGGTCTAGGCTTCAAGCGCGGGCTGGAGCAGGATCTGGTGCTGGCGCCGTACGCTACCGTCATGTCCCTGCCCTTTTCCCGGGACCGGGGGATTGCCGCTTTGCACGAAATGGAGGAATGGGGCGCCAGGGGCAAATACGGGTTCTATGAAGCCATCGATTGCACCCCCCGCCGGATGCCGGGAGGCAGCCGACATATGGTGATCCGCAGCTTCATGGCCCACCATCAGGGCATGAGCCTGTTGACCCTGGGTAATCTGCTGCTCCCCCGGACCATGTATGACCGGTTCCATAAGAGCAAGGAGATCCAGGCAGCGGAGCTGCTGCTTCAGGAACGGATTCCTTCACGGCCCAAATGGATCCGCCATCCGGAGATGTACCGGTCCACTCCCCGGCAGGAGAAACAACCGGCGGATACGGCCTCCGTCCGGGAGTTCCGCTCCCCCCATACCGCCGTACCGGAGGTCTGCCTTCTCTCCAATGGCCGCTTCATGACGATGGTCACGGCCAGCGGTGCAGGCTTCAGCAGCTGGGATGGTCTGTCCGTCACCCGCTGGCGGGAGGAGCCGGTGCGGGATTCCTGGGTTAGCGGAATCTATATTTGGGATGTGGGCGAGGACAAGCTGTGGTCCGCTTCCTATCAGCCGGCCTGGGTGAAGCCGGACGAAGAGCTGATCCGTTTTGAGCTGGATAAAGCTGTATTCCAGCGCCGGGACGGACAGGTGGAAACCAAAATGGAGATTGCCGTTTCCCCGGAGGCGGATGCGGAGGTCCGGCGGATTACTCTGGTCAACCACAGCGGCGAGAAAAAGGTGCTGGAGGTCACCACCTTCATGGAGCTGGCCATGTCCAGTCCCATTGCGGATGATGCCCACCCCGCCTTCAGCAAGCTGTTTGTCCGCACCGCCTATGATGAAGAGACCGGCTGTTTGGTAGCCGGCAGGCGTCCGCGAACGGTGAAGGACCGCTCCCTCTGGTCCGCCCACCTGCTGGCGTCGGACGGGCAATCGCTGGGACCGGTGGAGTTTGAGACAGACCGGGCAGCATTTGTAGGCCGGGGGTATACCCTGGCGGAGCCTCAGAACGCCAAAAGCCGGCTGAAGGCCAAAACCGGCTCGGTAGCGGACCCCGCCTTCATCATGCGACGCAGAGTGGAGCTGGGTCCGGGGGAAAAAGCAGTGCTGTATGCGGTGACGGCAGTGGCGGATGAACGGCAGGATGCGGTGGAAGCCGCAGCCCGTCTGGCCTGCGACCAGCAGGCGGACCGGGCGTTCCGGCTGGCGTGGAACCGCAGCCGGATCGAGCTGCGCAGCCTGCAGCTGGACGGGCGGGAAGCCGCCATGTTCCAGCGGCTGGCGGGGCTCGCGCTCTATACCCCGCCGCTGCGTAAGGACCGCCGGGAGGCGGTTGCCGCCAATGTGAAGGGGCAGTCGGGCCTATGGTCCTTCGGAATTTCGGGGGATCGTCCGATTATGGTGGTGCAGATCGGCGACAAAAGCCATCTGCCCTTTGTGATCAAGCTGCTCACCGGCCATGAATACGCCCGGCGGTTGGGGCTGATTTATGATTTGGTGATCCTGAACCTGTCCCGGGACGGATACCAGCAGGACCTGCAGGAGGCGCTGCAGCGGGCGGCCGAGCATGGTGTGGACCGCTTCGGGCACGGTGTCTCCGGCATCCATGTGATTCCCGTCCACCGGCTGGCGGAGGAGGAGCGGGCGCTGCTGCTGGCGGCGGCAAGGGTCAATCTCCAGGCCGGAGGAGCCAGCCTAGCCTCCCAGCTGCGCGCCCTGCGCGGCGACAGTCCGGCGCTGGCGTTGGTTAAGACAGGCGGCAGCGTGGAAGGAACAGCTGGTGCAGACAGCCGGATGCAGGCGGGCGTGGAGCCTGGGATGAAGGAAGGCGGAACCGCAGGACCAAGGACTCCTGTGGCCGGAAATCACTCGGGTTACGGTCAGTCCGGGACGGCCCGATTCTCTGGCGCTCCGGCGGGAATGGCCGGCGCGTCCGGGCGGGGAAATACTCCGGGTACGGGACACGCTGCAGGCAGGGGCATTCCTCCTCCTGCAGC
>JAEWAA010000546.1 GCA_023391955.1 Bacillota bacterium
TGGGTCGGCATCTTCATATGTGTATAATAGACAGAGGTAAGAGACGGCCGCGGCCTCGGAGGAAACGGCTGCAACCTGCCAATCCCTTGCGCATCTTGCCGACGAGCTGAATGTCTCCGTGTCCAAATTCAAAATCTAACAGATTCGGGTGTGAGCTTATGGCTACCGTTCAGCAGGACCAATACATCGAAATGACCGTAGGCGACGAAAATTACGCCATTAAGATTGAGGATATCCACGAGATTATCAAAATGCAAGCGATCACGGATTTGCCCCACTCCAAATTTTATGTGAAGGGGATCATCAATCTGAGAGGAATGGTGGTTCCGGTGGTGAGTCTGCGCAATATGTTCGGGATGGCCGATGAGGCCTATACCAAAGCCACCCGGATTGTGGTCGTCCATCACCAGGAGGAAGCCGTGGGCATTATTGTCGATCAGGTCAATAAGGTGACCACGTATCCGGAGGTGCAGCCTCCGCCTGTCCAGATGGGCAGTGTGAACGGCGCGTTTTTTTCGGGCATAGGGCTCCGGGGACAGCATTTGGTCGGCATCCTGAAGCTGGATGAAGTCCTTCTGCAGGAATAAGGAGACAGGAGGCACAGCATAATGGAGGATCTCTCAGTCTACCGTGAGGCATTCATTGGAGAAATGGTGGATCAGCTGGAGCGGATGGAGCATTATCTGCTTCATTTGGAGCATGATACGTCCACGGATACCATTCAATCGATTTTCCGTACCGCCCATACCATTAAAGGTTCTTCCGCCGCCATGGGCTTTGATGAAATGAAATCCGTCACCCATGAGGTGGAGCATCTGCTGGATATGGTGCGCAGCAATAAGCTCCAAGCAGGACGCAACCTGTTGAATCTGTTGTTCGAGGCCTTGGATCATCTGAAGCTTCTGCGCGACGAATATATGGGGGAATCGGCTTTTTCGGATATTGCCTCTTTGCTGGTTAAGCTCCGGGGGTTTGTGGACAACGGCCCTTCCTTGGATGGACCCAAAAGGGAACTGAAGGAATTAACCGGGTTGACCCTGGAGCAGTCCCTCCGGCTGGAGGAGGCCCGGGAAACCGGGTGCAGCATCCTGAAGGTGCAGATGGAGCTCAGCTCCGGATGTGTGATGAAGGGTGCCCGTTATTACCTCATCATGCAGGATGTACAGGCAAGATTCGGCGCCGTGCTCTATTCCGATCCGGCAGCCTCCGAGCCCGGAGCCGCTTTCGATGATGAAGCGGAGGAAGCCTACAGCCGCGCCGTATTTCTTCTCGCTACCCGGGAGAGTGCGGAGACGGTGGCAGCCGGATTGCTGGCCAATTCCGATGTGGAGGCAGCCGCAGCCGAGCTTTATCAGCCGCAGGCTTCCGGCGGGCCGAAAGCCTCTGTCCCCGCCTCCGCCTCCGCTGCCAAAGAGCATCCGGTCTCTCCCGAGGAGAAGCAGAATAAAGGCCCGCAGACCATCCGGGTCAGTGTGGAACGGCTGGAGCATCTGATGAACCTGGTGGGGGAGCTGCTGATCGACCAGACCTCGCTGGCGCAGCTGAAGCAAACCGTTACGCGCTCCCACCGCAATGAGGAGTTTGTGGAGCGGCTGGGGGATATTTCGGATCATATCTCCAGAACAGTGGGAGAGCTGCAGGATAGTGTGATGAAGGCGCGGATGCTGCCCATCCGGCATCTGTTCCAACGGTTCCCGAGAACAGTCAGGGATCTCTCCCAGAAGCTGGACAAGGAGATTGAGCTGGTGCTGGACGGAATGGAAACCGAGCTGGACCGGACCGTGATTGAGGAAATCGGGGATCCGCTGATTCACCTGCTCCGCAATGCAGTGGATCATGGCATTGAAACGGCAGACGTTCGGCTCTCGAACGGCAAACCGGCGAAAGGCACAGTACGCTTAAACTCCTACCATGAGGACAACCAGGTGATTATTACCGTTGAGGATGACGGCGGCGGAATCCGTCCGGAGGCTATTCTGGAATCGGCCCTGAAGAAAGGGGTTGTGACGGAGGAGGAGGCAGCCCATCTGTCTGACCAGGACGCCATCCACCTGATCTTCCGCCCCGGCTTCTCCACTGCCGCTCAGGTGAGCGAGGTGTCCGGACGCGGTGTGGGGATGGATATTGTCCGCAGCCAGATCGAACGGCTGAACGGGATGATCCACATCGATTCCCGGCCCGGCGCAGGCACCCGCTTCACCATCCGCCTCCCGCTCACTTTAGCCATTATTACAGGGCTGAAGGTGAAGGTCTCCCAACGGGATTATATGATTCCGATGACCAATGTGGTAGAGATCGTCCGGGTGTTGGACAAGGACATCAAAACCATCCAGGGCCAAAGCGTCCTGGTCATCCGCAAGGAAACCATCCCGCTGGTGTGGCTGAGCGATGTGCTGAATTATGAACGCCCACTCAAGCAAAAGAAGCATCAGCCGATTGTTATCGTAGGTTCGGCCGAGAAGAAAATCGCCTTGGCGGTGGATGAGCTTCTGGGCAATCAGGAGGTCGTGATTAAGACATTAGGCAGCTACCTGGGCAAAATCCCCTATGTGGCCGGAGCCGCGATCCTGGGCAACGGCCGGGTGGCGCTGATTGCAGAAATCTCGTATTTGTTCCAGATGCTAAAAGGATAACAAAAAGGCTCTCCGGCTTAACGGCAGGAGAGCCTTTTTGGTTTTTTATGACACCCGCTCGGGTTCAGCAGGGCTCTTTTACGCAAGCTTCTGCCTTTGGCGGCACTGCTCTCTGTGCGCAGCTCTTTATCAGCGAAGCTAAACTCGAAAAATCATATATAAATTTCCGGATTGCGATAAAATACCCTTTTATACTCGATTTTTCATATTTAATCTGCCCATTCCGCCCCTATAACCGGATTTATAGTTGAAAAATCGTGTTTAATCCATCACTTCAGCCTGATTTGCCCATTTTATATATGAAATTTCATGTTTACCTGCTCGAACCATTCCCAGCCGAAGCCCACATGCTCCGGCTTGTGGGAATCGGAGCCGTACACAAGGGGAATTCCTGCCCCGCGGCACTGCTTCAGAAACCACTCCGGCACATACGGCTTGCCGCAGGTCGGCACCCTGAGCCCGGCCGTGTTCACATCCAGACCGAAACCCGTCTCCGCCAAGAGCGGCAGCAGCTTCTCCAGCCTGCCGCGGATGAAGCTGTCCTCCAGAGGCGGAAGCACACTCTGGAATTTCTCGATCAGATTGATGTGGCCGATGCGCACTCTGCCCGGCAGAGCGGCCGTTTTGGCCCACTCAATCGCCTGCTCCACATGATTGTAATACTCCTCCGCCACCGCTTCCATGGAGCCGTAATACCCCAGCAGCCCCTCGCGGAAATCCTCCGCCGTAAAATCGATGCAGCGCATACCGCCCTTGCCGGGCAGGTAATGGACTGACACGACTATATCCTCCAGGATGTTCAGCCAAGGCTCCAGCATCGCTTCCGAATAAGCGGCAGCGCCATGAAGGTAATCTACCTCCAGCCCTGCCGGGATATCGATAATTCCCGAATAACGCTCCTTCATCTTCCGCACATAGCGAAAATATGCCGGAAGCTCGGCCAAGGGCATAGCCAGCTCCTCCATCAGGGCCGGATTGTCGATCCACCCCTTGGGCAGAGGCGGATGCTCCGTCATGGAATACCGCTGGAAACCCTGCTTTACTGCCTCTTGTATGTATTTTTCCTGTGGTTCCGGGCTGCCGTGCCTGCAAAAGCGGGTATGGGTATGTCCGTCCCACTTGATCATAGGCGTTTCTCCGGCAGGGGCAGCCACTTCAGCACGTCCTGGATGCGGTTATCCCAAATCTCCCAGCTGTGGCCGCCAGGCCCTTCCGCATAAGTAAGCTCCAGGCCTTTTTCCTGCGCATGTCCCCGGAACCGGACATTGGAGTCATACAAAAAGTCCTCTGTGCCGCAGAACTGGTACAGCTTGGGCTGCTCCTTCCCGGAAGCGGCCAGCTCCGTTGCCAGCTGGAACAAATCCGCCGGTGTGCCGTCAATTCCCCCATAATTTCCGAACAGCCATTTGAACTCATCACCGGGATGGGCTTGAACCGCCCACTTCACATCCATCACCCCCGACAGACTGGCCGCGGCGGCGAAGCGGTCGGGATGGGTCAAGGCCAGCTTCATGGCCCCGTAGCCCCCCATGGACAAGCCGGCGACATAGTTATCCTCCCGTTTATCCGACAAGTGGAAGAAGGAACGGGCAAGGGCCGGAAGCTCCTCGCTGACGAACTGCCAGTATTTGTGGCCATTGGGCATGTCGGTATAAAAGCTCCGGTTCACCGCAGGCATCACCACAGCCAGTCCCAAAGCGGAGGCATACCGCTCAATGGAGGTGCGCCGCATCCAGATGGTATGGTCGTCGGACAAACCATGGAGCAGGTACAGCGTGGGATGTTTGCCGCCCCGCTCGGCGGATTCCATGCCGATCTGGTTTTTGGCCACCTGGGGCAGGATCACATACATGGACGCCGAGACGCCCAGGGAATCCGAGAAGAAATGACAGTCCATAAATGCCATGGGATTGCAGCTCCTTTTTGGATAGAGGAATAATGGAAAGCAGCTTTACGGCAGCACGTACACAATGATGGCAAAAAAATGGCAGATACTCCCGCCCAGCACAAACAAATGCCAGACGGCATGGTGGTAAGGAAAGCTGCGCCATACATAGAAGATGGTGCCCAGGGTATAGAACAATCCCCCGGCAATCAGAAGAATGACCCCGCCCTGCGCCAGGTTATGGGTCAGCGTATTCC
>JAEWAA010000588.1 GCA_023391955.1 Bacillota bacterium
GCAGTTATGCGTATGCTCCACAAATGGGGCGATGGAGAGATAAAACTCATCCTTGGGCATGGGATAGGAAGTTTGGGAACCGTCATTTTCTAAAACCACAAGCTCAGACGTTTTGGCGGATACGGACTTGGCCGTCCGTTTGGCTGAACTGAATTCCTCTATCATCTGCTTGGTCTTTTCGCCGTTGGGGGAAGCCGGAGCAGCCGCCGGGTCAGTCTTGCCGGAGCATGCCGCCGCAAATACGAGAACGAGCAATATTAAACTTTTTTTCAAAGGGAACCACCTTTCCAATACCAATCTACTCATTTATATTACAGCCGTTTATGAGCCGCAGCAAGCTTCAAATCCGGTCCATCGGAAATGCAAATTCATA
Source organism: Bacillota bacterium (assembly GCA_023391955.1). Taxonomy (GTDB): domain Bacteria; phylum Bacillota; class Bacilli; order Paenibacillales; family NBRC-103111; genus Paenibacillus_AR. The sequence continues at coordinate 374 of JAEWAA010000588.1, forward strand.
ACCCTTGGCTGCCGCCCATGCAAAAACCTTCTCCAGCTTCGTTTCCATATCCGCACTCCAGCACTGCTCATGGGTGAACAACACCAGCGCCTTCAGCTTTGCGGCATAAGCCGGGTCTCCAGCCCAAGCTGACAGGTCTGCAGCCGGATCGGGCCAGTTTTCCAGCCGCGGCATGGTTTTGAGAAAATATAAAGCTTCCTTCTCATCGTAATAAGCGCCTTCTTGCTTCAACGCTTCACGTTGGGACTCATCCAGATACATATCCACTTTCCTGCTGTCGTCACTGGTCAGAAAACCCTTGGCGCCGGGTGAGCTGTCTCTCCATATCCTGGCGTTAGCCGCATTGCCGGAGAAATAGTGGGTTCTTCCCATGGTGTCGATATTCTTATCTGTTGCAAAAGTCTTGAAAGCCTCCATGGTGTTCCGGTAATGGGAGCGGGCTTCCTCCTCCGGGCGTTCATTATAATTGTCCTGGCGGGTGTTGGCATGGAAGGCCAGCCGCAGCCAGTGGGCATGAGCGGCAAACTCCTCCTTAAACCGGGACGTCATCTGCCCCAGGTTCCACGTAGCCGGCTCATCAGAATAGAAGCAATTGAAGGTGACCACTGCCCCGTACCGGTCATGGAATGCCTTCAGGCAGGCCAGCCGCGGATGGTCAAAAATGGAGGAATACGATTCCGCTTGGCTGTTGATTTCCCGCAGCCACAGGTACACATCATCGATGGAAAAATGAACATATGGATTGTCTTTGCTGGTCAAAAGCTATCAGATCCTTTCTGATCCTTCACAAAATAATCGTCATTCATCATAAGTTACGCATTTCAGTAGAGTCACAGCGGATATACTCCTGGAAACGGGCGATGCCTGCGAGGATCCGGTCCATCACACCTGCGCCGCCATCCACACCATCCTGCAGCCAGATCCGGTTGACCACAAGCATGTTCCGTTTCGGGTCGGTCTCCATCTCCAGACGTCCCACCAGCTCACTGCCGCACAGGACCGGCAGCACATAGTAACCATACTTCCGCTGGGCAGCGGGAGTGTAAACCTCCCATTTGTATTCGAAGCCGAACAGGTCCACGATGAGCTTCCGGTCCCACAGCAGGTTATCCAAGGGCGCAAGAATTCTGGCGCAGCCGGTTGTATCGGAGGGCTGGGCGGCTGCGGCTTGCAGCAGGTCCAGATTTTCCGAAGCCACATATAAGGGATGTTTGATTCCGTCCACACCAATCTTCACGATTGCACCTTCATCCAGCAGGGTTTGGAAGGCCTGGCTGCGCTCCACGCTTTTGAGGCCGTTGATCCCCAGCCATGCGTCACTGGGTTTGTTCCACAACAAACCGACGGCGTTGATCCTGCGCAGCACGCCCCACTTGAAATATTCCGCGTCTGTCCGGTATGGAGGCGCCATGTTGAAGTATTCCGCCGGAATACACTTCTCGGCCAGAGCATAATACCGGCGGGTGCCCTTCTTATGATGGACTACAGCCAACCCGGCATAACACATGGCCTCCAGCGCAGCCTTGGCCAGCCGTTGGGGACCGTAGTGCCAGTCCACCTTCACATCATGGGCAAAATCCGACGAACAAGCGGATTCATGCTTCTGCAGGTACTCGGTGATCTCGTCTACAACTGCCTGATGCTCCCGGCACCACACCAGGAAACGCCTGCGGAACCGCTCGAAGCAGGACCAATCCGCCACTGTGCTGATGGACATATTTTTGTCCCATACGTCGAACAGGGCTCTGTCCTGATACAGAAGCGGCTCGATATCCCCCTTCCGGTAGGAGCGGCACCTGGCCTGCAGCACCAGATCGGGATTCCTGCCTACCACATCCAGCGGGTCATACTGGATACATCCGGTTTTGCGGATATAATCTGTGATATCCCCTCCACCCTGGAGAGCCGAGTCGTCGCTCAGATGATGATACCGCACCAGATACCTGCGTATCTGTTCCTTGTCATACCATTGGGTAGGGATGGGAATCGCCCGCCTTTTTTGAAGGAATAACATCTTTAGCTTCATTATACCAATGAAATACGACAATAGTCTGTCGCATATAAATGGACAATTATATATAATAATTCTAATGGGAATGAAAGGAGGGTTTTTATGGCATTGCCGATTCTTACCGAAGATTTGGCCAAGCGTATCCTTCAATCTGAAACTCATTATTTTACCTCGAGAATCAGCTCTATCGGCGAAAGAGCCGGGAATCCGGAAGGAGTAGAAATCAGGACCTTCGGGCAAACAGCAGCTTTTTATATCAAAACCATGCCTTGGGGGCTGTTCAACTCTGTGAAGGGGTTCTCCCCGGATGACTCCGGCAGCTTGGACGAGATGATTGCCTTCTACCGGGAGCGGAACCGGTCCTTTCAGTTGGACATCAATCCGCCTGGGGTGGGTCCCGAATGTCTGAGGATATTGGCCGAACACGGGCTGTACCAAATTGGCTTCCACTCTGTCCTCTGTGGTTTGCCCGGCTCCGTTCCTCCTAAACTCCCCTCCTCCATCAAAATAATAGAAATTGTGCGGGAGGTGGACTTTGACCTCTATGCAGGTGTGCATTGTGTCGGGTCTGGTATGGATATCGCCCACAAACACCACTTTGCCAATAATAACATCGGCCTGCTGAACCGTCCCGGCTGGAAGCTCTATCTGGCTTTCTGGGATGGGGTGCCTGCTGCTGTCGCCATGATGCATACCGCCAATAACATCGCTTCGTTCACATTGGCTGCAACCGCTCCCGACTACAGACAGAAAGGCTTGCATACGGCCTTATTGCAATGGCGGCTGCACGAAGCATACAAGGCCGGCTGTGAGCTTGTGGCGGCACAGGCCAGCTTCGGAAGCTCAAGCCAGCATAATATGGAGCGGGCCGGCATGCAATTGGCGTGGACCCGGGCCGTTTGGGCGCCTCTCTCCTTTTAAGCAGCAACAAAAAAGCCTACCCTGGGACCCAATAGGAGCAGGATAGGCTTCTTTTATTCATGCCGGACGCTAACGAATCTCACAACGCTTATTTTCTATAAAATCAGCCGAATCGCATTTTAACGAATGTGACACACGTTATTCGTAACGAACAGGCCTGATAAAGCCCGTTCCAAAGCAAATAAGCTTCGTCAGATTCGTTAGAATCCAAACACCCGCCAAATCTGCAAAATAGGGTGGCTGAGATTCGTTAGGGCGGCCGCTCTTCAAACTCCCAAGGAGGCAGATTGTGGCCAATATCCCGCCAACCGCCCCATCATCCAAACTGATGCATCACCAAAGCCACCGCAATACCGATCAACGCCCCAACGAACACCTGGTACGAGGTATGGCCGACGAATTCCTTGAGAATCACCTGCGGCGAAGGCTGGTTCCCGTGGCTGTGGAGAAGCTTGCTCAGCTGGTTCAAAATCTTGGCATGCTCCCCAGCTTCGCGTCTGACTCCCCGGGCATCATGCATGACAATAATGGCCAGGACAGTGCTGATGGCGAAGGCAAAGGAATCAAAACCATACTGGATTCCCGCTGCTGTGGCCAGGGCCGTTACCGAAGCGGAGTGTGAGCTGGGCATTCCCCCCGCACCCACCAGGCGTTCCGCGCTGAAGCGTTTATGAAGGATCAAATGAATAACCGTCTTCAAAACCTGGGCGACTAACCACCCCATAAACACATTCACTAATACAACATTATTCAGTACATCGTGGATCATATCCGTTCCGTCACCTTCTTCTCTGTCGGGCTGCATGGCTTACACTCTCTATCATAACGAATTGACCGAAGAACCTGCAAATGTTACACAAAAAAGCAAAAACACCGCCCCTTCCGAAGAAGGAGCGGCGGTAATTCGTGATAAGCCGTGTTTCCGCGGCTTTCCCGCCTTTACCCTTTAACCCCGCCTACCATCATACCCTTCACAAAATACTTCTGCAGAAAAGGGTAGACCATGATGATGGGCACCGAAGCGACCATGGTCATAGTGGCGCGGACGGACAGCGGCGTAATCCGGTTCTGCTGGGCCCCGCTGGCACCCGAGATCATCCCTTCCATGCTGGACTGTCCCGAGGTGGTGTTGGAGTTCTGGAGAATTTTCTGCAGCTCGTACTGCAGCGTGCTCAGCTTGATGTGGGAGGAATTGTACAGGAACACATCAAACCAGGAATTCCAGTGGAATACCCCGGAGAACAAGGCGACGGTAGCCAACACGGCAGTAGTAAGGGGAAGCACAATTCTGGTAAAGGTAACAAAATCTCCCGCACCGTCGATTCGTCCCGCCTCCAGAATGCTGTCGGGCAAATTCTCAATAAAGGAGCGGATAATAATCAGATTGAACACGCCGATAAGTCCCGGCCAGATATAGACCTGAAAGCTGCCGATCATGCCCAAATCCCGGATCAGCAGATAGGTGGGAATGAGCCCGCCGTTAAAATACATGGTCAGGATAAAGGCCAGGGTAATGAATTTGCGCAGCACATAATCCTGCCGGGTAATGGTATATGCCACCATGGCGGAGCAGAATACGGTCAGAACCGTACCGATAATCGTCAGCAATACAGAGATGTAAGCCGCATGGAAAATCGTCGCTTCCTTAAACACATACTCATAGTTATCCAGTGTCCACATCCGGGGCCAGAGATAGATGCCGCCCTTCAGCGAATCCTGGGCATTGTTCAAGGAAACCGCCAGCACATTGGCAAACGGGTACAGCGTAATGATCATCAGGCAGACCAGGAATATCGTATTACAGATATCAAAGGTCCTGTCGCTTATGGAGGCTTTGATTTTATACCGCCGTTTGGATTTCCCGGCTTCAGCCGTTTTGGCACTCATGCGTACCCCTCCCTCTTCTAGAATAGTCTGGATTCACCCATACGCTTGGCGAGGGTATTCGCCGAGAACAGAAGGATGAAGCTGACGACGGTTTTGAACATCCCTGCTGCTATGGAGAGGGAGAAGTTGCTCTGCGCTATGCCATACTTAAGGACGAATATGTCAATGTTCTCGGAATAATCCACATTCATGCCGTTGCCCAGGAGGTACTGTGGCTCGAATCCCGATTCCAGCAGATAGCCGATGTTCATGATTAACAGCACGATGACAACCGGTTTAATGCCGGGCAGCGTAATGTAGAACATTTTCTGCAGCCGGCTGGCCCCGTCGATGTCCGCCGATTCATACTGGGACGGATCAATGGTGGTCATCGCCGCCAGATACACAATGGTGTTCCAGCCGATATCCTTCCAAACAGAGCTTGCTCCGAAGATTCCCCAGAAATATTCCGGGACACCCAAAAACAGAATTTCGTTTCCCTTCTCGATTGCACCGGACCAGATCAGCATCTGATTGATGATTCCGTCAGGGGACAGTGTCGATTGAATGATGCTCGCCGCCACTACCCATGAGATAAAGTGGGGCAGATAGCTGACGGTTTGCACCACCCGCTTAAAGGCTACATTCTTCACTTCATTCAACAGCAGCGCCAGCGTAATCGCTGTGGTAAAGCCTAATACCAGATTAATCGAGCTCATCGCCAGGGTATTGCGCAGCACCCGCAAAAACCGTTCATCGCCGAACAGAAATTTGAAGTGGTCAAAGCCTACCCAGGTTTGATCCCAAAAGCCCAATGCCGGCTTATAATTCTGGAAAGCGATGGTCCAGCCCCATAGGGGCACATACTTGAAAATAATCAACCAAATGAGAAAAGGCACGGACATACATACCAGCACACGCTGCTGGACCAGCTTCGCAAAAAACAGCTTGATTCCCTTGGGCTTATCCGTTAAAGCCAGCGGGGTGCTTTCGATTACAGTCGTTTTCTCCATATCCGGATCTCTCTCCTTCCGGTGCCGCATCATCGCAGAATAGCGCCGGGAGGGCCGGCCAAGTCCTGTGAAGTCCGGCCCTCCCGTATACGCTTTATTTACCGCCCTTGGCGATGTCGATCAGC
>JAEWAA010000620.1 GCA_023391955.1 Bacillota bacterium
GGCTTCCACTGATCTCATCACGCTGGAGGCTTGGGCGGCTTCTTCCTCACAGGCAGCGGCAATTTCATTCACCTTCTGGGAGGAGTTGTCCACGGTGCGGATTATATTGCGGAAAGCTTCCTTCATCTCTTCGGATTGAGCGGCGCTTTCGGATACGGCGGAAACGCTTTGCCGTGTATTTTCCTGCATGGCCTTGATGATGGAGGTAATTTCCTTCGTAGCCTCGCTGCTGCGTTCGGCCAGCTTGCGGACCTCGTCGGCCACCACGGAGAAGCCCCGGCCCTGGTCACCGGCACGGGCGGCCTCAATCGCCGCATTAAGGGCCAGAAGATTGGTCTGGTCGGCAATATCGTCGATTACCTCGATAATCGCACCGATCTTCCGCGAGTCGTCCTCCAGCAGGCTCATGGAGGCATTGACGTTCTGCATGCCGGAGGCGGAGGCTCTGACGATGCCTTCGCCCTGATTGGCGGTTTGCACAGTGTTTTCCGCCAGCTCGGCCGCTTCCTCCGCGCTTTGGGCTGCTGAATTAATGGCAAGGGTGAGCTCCCTAAACATAGCGGAAATGGACTGGGCGGATTGCGCTTGAGTAGTGCTGCCGCTGGCGATTTCCTGGGTGCTGGCGGAGATTTGCTCCGATGCGGCGGCTACACTCTGGGAGGACTGCATGATACCGCCGATCAGATTCCGCAGATTATAAATCATGGCGTTGATGCTGTCGGCAAGCTGGCCGATTTCATCCTTGGTGTGGATATCGGCCTCCTCCCGCAAATCCCCTTCGGAGACTCTGCCCACAAGGGTGACGATTTGATTCAGAGGTTTAGAAATCAGCCGTGAAATCACGTAGCCGAGGGTGATGCTGATAATCAAGGCCATGAGAATGAGCCCGGCCATAATATTCCGCGAATCGGTATAGGTTTTAAGGGAAGCATCATTTGCTTTATCGCCCAGCTCCATATTGATTTCCATGAGCTTATCCATCAAATCACGGATTTTGTTGCCTGCAGGCTTTAGCGTCGTAGCCAAGAAATGCTGGAATTCTGTTACATTGCTTTCATATGCCAATTCTAAGCCGGTAGCCAGCAATTTGTAGTACGGACCGGTGAGGCTGTCGAGCTCCTTCAGAACAGTCAGCTCCTCCGGAGTTGTGGCCAAAGGGCGGTATGCTTCAATTTTCTCAAGCACATTCCTGTTTAAGGCTTCCAGTTCGACTGCCATCTGGTCTTTGTCCGCTTTGGCTGTGGCGGTGGCAATATCCCGGGATAAAACCCGGACATTTAAAAAGTCGATATGTGCTTCGGAGAGAGTTTGGATAGACATCAAGTTATTATTGTACAGCTGCTTGCTGTTGTTGTTCATCAGACCCAGGTTGCGGAAGGAATACAGTCCCACAATACCTACCACGATAGCGACGAGAACGAAGGCGGAAATAAGCTTGGTGGATGTTTTCCAATTCATGAACCATTTCATAGAGGCATGCTCCTTCATCAGGTGATTAATGGTTGTGTTGAAATCCGGACCGGGTTTCATTGTTCATGCTGCGGTCTTTATGTATGTACCGTTGGGTACAGAATGTATAAGCTGGAACCACCTCCATTTTTATCATTGTTAAAAAATTATAATTATTATATTTTGCATCATATCATGTAAGGTTTTGATTCGACAATATTCGATTGTATACAACAATTTTTTATTTCATTGGTAATTTTTACAGCGGAATGGAATCGCTCCTGATTACAGCCCGCGGAAAAAAATAAAAGCCCCGGAAAGCCTGATTACAGGCGGCTCCAGGGCATGAATAAACCCTGACATAACTGTCAGGGCCAGGGATTTTCTTTTTAAAACTCCATCGGCACATCCGCTTCTACGGCGTATTCAAAATCCTCAATGTCGAATACCTGTACGGGTACGGAGGCGCGGATCACCTTATCCACGAATTCCAGCTGATCCGTAAGAATGGGCAGCTTTTCTCTTAGGGACAGCAGAATCATATCCGTTTCGATGGGATCGAACTTCTCCCCGTATTCGGCATTCTCCAGAGCGTATACTACCGTAACGGAAACCCGCTCATTGATAAGAAGACCGGGGCTTTTTTTCCAGGGGGAAGCCAAGGCGCGCTCAATTTTCTTCTTGTTCAAGGGTTCCTCGAAAAAGCCGATCAGTCCCTTGATGTAGGTGCGCACATAGGTGTCATCCTCCTCCACGGACATGATGGGCTCGGGGCTTTCCAGTAGATCATAAAGCTCCATCAGGCTGGAGTAGGGCATTACATATTCAACCGGCTGGGCCGGCACCAGGAGCTGGCCGTATATCGCAAGCATAACCGCTTCAGCCACAAAACGCCTTTCCATACGCTGTCCTCCGCTTATTGCTCTTCCGTAATAGTCTGTCATGCTTTAATTATAGCAGGCTTCCGGGAGGAAGAGAACGGACATTCTTGTGCATTTCACTGGAAAACGGACAGCGCAGGGCATCCAAAGAAAACGCTTTAGGCTTCGCCGTATTATTCCGCAGGATGCTTATGTTACAATAAGGAACAACAGGGTTTGAATGCGGAGGCGCTTATGGAATCTATCCGGGAAAATATACAGTACCAGCATCCATTTTTGGCGGTGAAAATTTTTGACGCCGTCCGTTCCTGCCAGCCGGACCAGAAGGTGATGCGCTGGCATTACCACAAGGAAATCGAGCTGATTCTGATGCTTCAGGGGCGCTACGGCTTTTATCTCAATGAAACCCCCGTTGTCCTGCAGCCCGGAGAGCTGATTCTTATCGGGTCCAATGAGCTGCACACAGATTATCCCTGCGACAACGGCTCTTATCTGGTGTTTCAATTTGATATCCAGGAGCATCTGGAGAACAGCGGTTTGCCGTATTACCGTTACTTTGCCGATCCTTCGGTCCCCTTAAGCAGGCTGAATTACATATTCCAGGAAAACCATGAGGTGCGGCAGACGGTTGCCGGCTGCATCCAATCCATCAACGAGGAATTTCTGGCCAAGCAGGACGGCTACGAAATCGCCATCAGCATCCAGATCAAGCAGATTATTCTGTCTCTGCTCCGCGCGGATTCACGGAAGGTCATCCCTTCCCGGGAGAATTCCGACATTATCCGGCTGCGGCCGGTTCTGGATTACATCGATATACACTTGGGCGACAAGCTGCAGGTGGAGGAAGCCTGCAAGCTGGCTAATATGAGCTACCATTATTTTGTGAAATATTTCAAAAAGACCATGGGAATTTCCTTCGTTGATTACATTACCCTCAAAAAAATCAGGCGGGCCGAGCGGCTGCTGCTCACTAAGGATCTGAGCATTTCCCAGATCGGGGAAGAGGTGGGGATGTCCAACATGGCCCACTTCTACAAGATGTTCCGCAAATTCAAGGCATGCTCCCCTAATGAATTCCGCAAGAAGATGCTGTTTGATACGGCGGGAAAGCAGGAGGAGCTTCATCTCCAGGAGCCGAAAGCACCACAAAGTTTCCAAAATTTTTCAGTGTGTCAATAGGTATCGGGGCATGAAGGAAATGACATAAATCGAGCCTGTTGCTCTATATTCGACAAGTACCCCCTCAATTTATAATGGGATTACGAAGACATCGACGACCCGGTTTTCCGATAAAGGCAAACCCGGCGAAAGCCGGAGACGCAAAGCTACAGGGGCTTCCCCGCTCAAGCGGAATGCCTGCCAGCTGCCGAACAGAAGATACCCTCAGGGGCACTCTTTCGGCCGGAAGAGTGCTCTTTCGATGACTTCGACATTATACCTAATGGAGGGTTCCCACATGATGAAACGCACCCTGTCTCTGCTTCTTGCTGTCACATTCCTTATCATGCTCCTTCCCCTTACCGCCGCCGCCGAGGACGAGGTCCCCACGAAGGGCAAGGTGATCGCAGGTGTCAGCTTCCGGTCCCAGCCTTCAACCTCAAGCACTCTCTACCGGCTGCTCAAGAAGAACGAAACGGTTAAGGTTCTGGAGGAGATAAACCCCTACTGGTACCGGATTGAAGACCAGAACGGCCAACAAGGTTATGTCTCCGCCAGCGACAAATACATAGAGATCGTCAGCAACGCAGAAGTCATTTACGGTGTGAATATGAGAAAAGCCCCTTCCACCTCAGGCGATATCGTCCGTATGCTCACGAAGGGCGAAGAGCTGCTGGTGCTGGAGAAGGCTAACGACAGCTGGTTTAAAGTCAGAGATGCCGCAGGTGTTGAGGGGTATGCCAGCACCGGCACCAAATACATAAAGCTGAATACCACCGTTTACAAAATGAAGCTGCCCCAGTCGGACCTGATTGAAGCTTTTATCGCCGAAGGTATGAAGTTTATGGGTACGCCTTATGAATTCGGCTCCACCCGCTACGACATTACCACCTTTGACTGCTCCGACTTTGTGCTGCAGGCCTTCTGGAATGTGACTGCCACTGCTATTCCTGCCGATTCCCGCGGTCAGGCCGCATACGTTCAGGAACTGGGCGGGATTGAGATGGATTGGAAGAATCTCAAGCGCGGCGATCTGATGTTCTTTATGTCCTACGCCGGCTCCAAAGCTTCAGATTATGCCAATGTAAACCCCATGACCGAGGAAGTGACCCATGTGGCCATCTACCTGGGCAACGGCCAAATGCTGCATACCTATTCGCCGGAATCCGGCGGTGTCCGCATCGACACCATCGAAGGGAAAACCTGGGAATACCGCTACCTGTACGGCGGAAGCTTTATCCGGTAATATTGTAAATATTTACTTGACGTATTCCGGACATGTCTGATAAGATAACCTCACTTGAATAAACGGATTATTAGTTTTGCGAAGGACGCAAACTTGGGGATTTCCCCGGTTTGCGTCCTTTTTTTCGTCCGGCATAAAGGAGAGAAAGCGTTGACCAGAAGAAGAAATTTAGGCTACAGCCTAGCGGCGGGATTGCTGGCGGTGCTGTTGGTCTACGGCGTGTACATGGTTTTAATCCGGCAGGTGGAGCTGCAGCAAACGGTGCGCATTGTAGCCCCGAAGGATTTTATTCCCGCCGGAACCCGGCTGGAGGCAGGGATGCTGGAGCTGGTCACCGTTGTCAAAAGCGGGCTGCGTCCAGGCATGCTTGAGACCGTGGAGTCCGCTGTGGGCAAATGGGCGCTGGTTCCCCTGGGAACACATGAGCCAATCCTGGATTGGAAGATAGACCGGTTTTCCCTGCTGCCGGCTCCCGGACAGGCAACCTTCCCCGTTCCCAAGGAATATGTGCTGTCCATTCCGGGAGGAATCCGGGCGGGGGATCAGGTGGCGGTTTACGCATCCGGCAAAAGCGGCACGGTCCGCCTGCTGGAGGAGGCGGTAACGGTGGCCTCCGTCAAGTCCTCCGCCAATACGGAGGTGGATGATCCCAAGGAGCCGAGCATTATCGCCAAGGTGAATAACGACAAGGAGAAGCTGTATACCTCCCGCAGGGATGCCAATGGCAAGGCGGAGCAGCTGAATTTGAACCTGACGGAGGACCAGTGGCGCGTAATCGATGAAGCCTGCGGGACGAAGCAGAACAAGCTGGTGATCGCCTTCCTGTCCGCATCCAAGCCGGAGGAGGAAGGAGGAGGGAAGCCATGAACGGACAAGGGAAGCTGATTGTGTTTACCGGCTCCACCCCCAATATCGGGACAACGGTAGTGGCCTTTGGCACGGCGGTTCTGCTCGCACAGCTGTCAGGCGAACCGGTGGGGTATATATGCCTGAATTTAAAAAGCTCGAAGCTGCACCATTATGTAGGTTTGGAGCCCTGCCCACCCGGGGTGGACCAGATCCGGGCGGAAATGCGCTCCGGGGGATTAACTCCCGGTTTCCTGAAGTCCCGCATGGTACAAGTAAAAGGAGCGCCGGGCGTTCACGTTTTGTTTGGCTCGCTTCAGCGGGAGCAGGCGGAATTTTTTCAGCCGGAGGATATCGGCCATCTGTTGGACATCGCCACGCAAAGTTTCTCGCGTTGTGTGGTGGAAGTCAATGCCTATTGGGATAACGCCGCCACGCTTGCGGCGCTGATGCAGGCCGATGAACGTATTCTGGTCACATCCACGGAGCTGGGGCATTTCCAGGAGGATGTGAACCGTGTCCTAAAGCAGATGGCTCCCCTGTTTGGTATGAGCCCCGAGGGATTCCTGCTGGCGGTAACCCAGCATAACCGCAGCGACGGCTTGACCCCGCAGGATGCGGCCAAGGAGACAGGTATGCGTCTGGCGGCTGTGATGAAGGCGGACCCGGAGCTCAGGCGGCTGCTGGGCCAGGGCAGGCTTGCCGAGTACATCGGAGGCAATGATGGGTTTACCCAAGCGCTTATCCCTCTGTGCGGTGAACTGGGGGTGAGCCCCAAGGAGCCGGCTTCTGCGGAAGGGATATGGGCTTTGCTCAGACGGCAAAGCCGGCTTTTCCTGGGAGGGCGGACGCCCCGCAGGAACCAATGAATATGAGGCTGCGACCATAAGGAGGCTTATATGGAACAACGGTTTTCAGTCCTCTCCTATGCGGACAAAAGACGCCAGCTGGAGGAGGAAAAAAGCCGCAGGAGCGGAGGCGGGTCTCCCGGTTTGGAAGGGGAGGACAGCTGGTTCCGGGTGCTGATGGACGAGATCCGCAAGGAGCTGGCGGCCCCCCGGGGGAAAACGGAGGAGGAGCGCCGGATCTACACGGATACTCTGAACAGGGCCGTCATCGGCTATGAGCCTGCCCGCCGGGCCATTATGGGCATGATTGTGGATCTGTTGGCCAAAAAAAGAATCCACCGCCCGCCGCCGCCTTCCACCCGGTACACCAGCCTCGCCGAAGCTGCGTTTGCGGAAGTGATCGGGTGGAATGTCCTGGATACGGTGCTCCGCCACAGGTCCGGATTGGAGGAAATTCAGGTTATCGGCGAGCAGATATTTGAGGTGCGGCAGGGAACCCCCGCTCCTTCGCCGGTGAAGCTTCAATCCGCCAAGGAGCTGGAGCGTCTGCAGCAGAATCTGGTGCTGTTTAACGGTGACTCCCTTCATGTCCGGAAAAAATGGGCGGAGGTCACCCTGCTTGACGGAGCCCGGGTCACCATGACGGGGATGGGGTTTACCTCGGCTCCTACGCTGACCATCCGGTTTTATTCTCAGACCCTGTTCGACCTGGAGGAATTGTCCCGGCCTGAAGCCGGAACGCTTCCGGCGGAGGTGGCGGAGCTGTTGCGGATATTGGTGCGGGCC
>JAEWAA010000660.1 GCA_023391955.1 Bacillota bacterium
GAGATAGGCTATTTCTTGCGGACACAGGAGCCGTTATTTGCCGGAAAAATGGTGTTTTTTCCTCGGAACGGACACAGGAGCCCTTATTGGGCGGCAAAGGGTCTCTCTGACCACAATCTTAGCGAAATAGCGTACCGTGTGTCCGCGAAAACATCGAAGCTCCGTATTTTGACAAAATAACGGCTCCTCAGTCCGGTTGGGCGGTTCTGTAAGAGGTTTTGTCGAATCAGACCCTTTTACTAAAATAATTGGTAGGGTCCAATTATCATTTCTCCTAGCGTTTCCCGTACGGGAATGTTAGAATGAAATCAATAGTGCCGGGAAAATTCCCGGAGACTTCCCAAAGGAGGAAAGATCGAATGACAGCAAGCTTTACGACAACCGATCAGCTGGCGGTTAATACCATCCGGATGCTGGCGGTGGATGCCATCGAGAAATCCAAATCCGGCCATCCCGGCATGCCCATGGGGGCGGCTCCTATGGCCTATACCCTGTGGACCCGGCATATGAATGTCAATCCTTCCAACCCGTCCTGGTTCAACCGGGACCGCTTTGTCCTGTCTGCAGGACATGGCTCGATGCTGCTGTACGCCCTGCTGCACCTGGCGGGTTATGGTCTGACCATCGACGACCTCAAGCAGTTCCGCCAATGGGGCAGCCTGACTCCGGGACATCCGGAATTCGGCCACACTGCAGGCGTAGACGCCACCACAGGCCCGCTGGGCCAAGGGGTTGCCATGGCAGTGGGTATGGCGATGGCGGAAGCGCATCTCGGCGCTACATATAACAAGGACAGCTTCCCGGTGGTGGACCATTACACCTATGCCATCTGCGGTGACGGCGACCTGATGGAGGGGGTATCCTCCGAAGCGGCTTCCCTTGCGGGCCATCTGAAGCTGGGCAAGCTGATTGTCCTTTATGATTCCAATGATATCTCCCTGGACGGCGAACTGGGCTTGTCCTTCTCCGAAAATGCCCATGCCCGCTTCGAAAGCTACGGCTGGCAGGTCATCCGTGTGGAAAATGAGAACGACCTGGACGCCATTTCCGCAGCGATTGCGCAAGCCAAGGCGGAAACAAGCCGTCCGACCCTGATTGAAGTGAAAACAACCATCGGCTTCGGCAGCCCCAACAAGGGCGGCAAGGGCGGACATGTCGGTCCCCATGGTTCTCCGCTGGGCACTGAAGAAGCCAAGCTGACCAAGGAAGCCCTGGGCTGGCCGCTGGAGCCTGAATTCTATGTTCCGGAAGAGGTACAAGCCTACTTCGCCGAGGTGAAGGCCTCCGGTGAAACCAAAAACGCGGAATGGGATGCGCTGGTGGACAAGTATGCCGCAGCGTTCCCGGATTTGGCCCGCCAGTTCAAGCAGGCGGTTGCCGGTGAGCTTCCTGAGGGCTGGGACAAGGATATTCCGGTGCTTACCTCCGCCGAGAAGGCAGTAGCCACCCGTGCCAGCTCCGGCCAGGCGCTGAACGCTATTGCGCCTAACCTGCCGACGCTGATCGGCGGCTCTGCCGACCTGGAGTCCTCCACCAATACCCACTTGAAGGGCATTGACCAGTTCACTCCGGCCAATTATGCCGGCCGAAACGTATACTTCGGTGTCCGTGAATTTGCCATGGCTGCGGCTACCAACGGCATGATGCTGCACGGCGGCGTTCGCGCTTACTGCGGCACCTTCTTCGTCTTCTCGGATTACCTGCGTCCGGCAGTGCGTCTGGCTGCGCTGATGAAGACGCCATCCGTATATGTACTGACTCATGACTCCATTGCTGTCGGCGAAGACGGGCCTACCCATGAGCCTATCGAACAGCTGCCGGCATTGCGGATCATTCCCGGCATGACCGTGCTGCGTCCTGCCGATGCCAACGAAACCATGGAAGCCTGGCGGTATGCCATCGAGAACAAGGAAGGTCCGGTGGCTCTGATTCTCACCCGCCAAAACCTGCCTGTGCTGGAGAAAACCGCCGAGCTGGCCCGCGACAACGTGCGCCGCGGCGCTTATGTAGTCTCCGATGCCGCTAACGGCAAGCCCCAGGCGCAAATCATCGCCACCGGGTCCGAAGTCAGCCTGGCTGTGGAAGCCCAAAAGAAGCTGGCAGAGGAAGGTGTGCAGGTTCGTGTCATCAGCATGCCCAGCTGGGAGCTGTTCGAGAAGCAGCCGCAGGCATACAAGGATTCCGTCCTGCTGCCTGAAGTGAAGGCCCGTCTGGCTGTGGAAATGGCCTATCCTTTGGGCTGGGAGCGTTATGTGGGAGACCAAGGTGCAATCCTTGGGATCAGCATATTTGGCGCCTCCGCACCGGGACCGAAGGTGCTGGCGGAATACGGCTTTACGCCGGATAACGTAGCAGCCAAGGTAAAGGCTCTTTTGAAATAATATAGGACGGGGGCGCCCGGCGGCGCCCTCTTCAGATCATAGGGAGAAGGTAGACAGATGGCTCAGTTCGACAATGTATCCGTGGTGAAACAAGCGAATATTTACTTTGACGGAAAGGTAAGCAGCCGGACGGTCCTGTTTGCCGACGGCACCAAAAAGACCCTGGGCATCATGCTGCCAGGGGATTACGAGTTTGGCACAGACACCGTTGAGATTATGGAGATTCTGGCCGGCGAGCTGAAGGTGCTGCTGCCGGAAGCAACAGAATGGCTTGAAATCAACGGCTCCGGCGAGTTTACCGTTCCTGCCCATACTCGCTTCAAGCTCGAGGTCAAAACACCTACCGATTACTGCTGCTCCTACATCTAGTAAAACTTCTCCTGAACCAAAAACCTCCCGGCGCCTGGCTGTACGCAGGCATCGGGAGGTTTTTTTGGCGATGGCAGAGAGTCCTACAGCAGCAGCGGAACGATCCAGGGTGCTGTGCACAGGGTGAAGAAGGCGGTGAGAATCATCGCCACAGTAGAGACGGAGCCGGAGGCGGAGCTCAGCTCGAAGGCCTTGGTGGTGCCGACGGCATGGGCGCTGGTGCCAAGCAGCACCCCATGGGAGACATCATTTTTGAAGCGGAAGAAACGGATGACCACGGGACCCAGAACCATGCCAAGGACCCCTGTGGCCAGCACGAATACGGCCGTGATGGCGGGAATGCCGCCGATGAGTCCCGAAACCACTACGGCAATGGGAGTGGTAGCGGAGCGGGGAGCGATGCTGTCGATAATCGCCAGGTCCAGGTGCAGCATTTTGGCCGCCCAGGCAGTGCTCACAATCGCTACGGTTGACCCGGTAAGCACACTCAGCAGAATGGACAGGGCATGCTTCTTCATCACATGGCGGTTCTTGTATAAGGGAACGGCCAGCGCCACTGTGGCGGGACCGATCATATTGCTTATGTAGCGGGTGCCCTCATGGTACGTATTGTACGGGATATCCGCGAAGGCCAGGACTACGATCACCAGAAGCGGAGTGAGAATAACCGGGGTGAAGAGCACCCGCTTGTGGGACTTATAAAAGGTTTTGGTGCCGAAATAAACCAGCACGGTTAAGATAAAGCAGCTTATTCCCAGAATCATGACTGACGCTTCCCTTCATGGGCCGACAGCTTCTCCGCAATCAAACCCGTTATGACCATGACACACAGAATGCTGAACACAATGACCAGGGCGATCCGCAGGCCGTTTTGCAGCATCAAATCCTTGTATTCCACAATGCCCACAACCGGAGGAATGAAAAACAGCAGCATCTCGGCCAACAGCCATTTGGAGCCCAGGTCCACCCATTCCAGCTTGATCACCTTAAAATGCAATAGCGCAAACAGCAGCACAATTCCCACAATGCTTCCCGGAACCGGCAGATGAAGCGCGGACGTGACGGCGTTGATCAGCATGGAATACAGAATGAAGCAAACCACCTGGCCGAACCCCCGTAATAATGGCTTCATGAAGAATCCCTCCTTTTGAAAGTGTACATCATGTGCTTTCATTGGTAAAATGAATGAATCGAATGATTTCCATTCCATTTAGCTATAGCGGGAGGACACCTATGGATATCCGTCATATGCAGTATGTGCTGGAGCTTGCCCGCAGCGGAAGCTTTACCCGGGCGGCCCAGACGCTTCATATTACCCAGCCTACTCTGAGCAAGGCTATCAAGAGTCTGGAGGAGGAGCTGGGGGTGGAGCTGTTCAACCGGGACGGCAAACGGATCGAGCTGACGGACGCGGGCAGAGCCATCACCGGGCAAGCCCATAATATCACCGAGGCCTTCCATAATCTCACCCTGGAGTTGGAGGATCTCACCAATCTGAACAAGGGTGTGATCCGGATCGGCATTCCTCCGATGGCGGGCTCCAGCTTTTTTCCTCAGGTGCTGAGGCAGTTCCGTCAAAAATATCCCGGTCTGGTGATTCAAATGGTGGAAGACGGGGCAAAGAAGCTAGAGACCAAAGTGGCGGAGGGCAAGCTGGATGTGGGCGTGGTCCTGCTGCCGGTGGATGGGGAGCGGTTTGATTCCTTCACGGTGGTCAAGGAGAGGCTGAAGGTGATTGTCTGGACGGGCCATCCCTTGGCGGACAGTGTCTCGGTGCCGCTCCGGAAGCTGGCGGAGGAGCCGTTTATTCTGTTCAAGGAGGAGTTCGCCCTCCATGACCGGATTATTGCGGAATGCCACAGGGCGGGTTTCCGTCC
>JAEWAA010000062.1 GCA_023391955.1 Bacillota bacterium
GTGTTTTCTCCAGGGCTAACCCGCATTCACCCAACATGGCGATCATGAGGCTTTTTTCGAATACCTCTATAGGCTGCCCCTCATCCATTACCACAGCCACCACCGCAAAAACCGTCTCCCCGCCGCGCACAGCCAGATACAGACAGCGGGCACCGGAGAAGGTATCTGTCATGGCTCCTGCCCGCTTATTGTTTTTGAATACCCAGTCAGCTACAGCACGCTCATTCTCGTCTGTGAACAGAGACAAACCCTCCGGCGGCTCCTGGCCGGCAAACATCCTCGGCTGCGACAACCGCCCATCCTCCGCGGTATAAAAAATCACGGTCCGGTCCAGCAGCTTCACCAATTGGCGGGCCGTCTCCTCCATAATTGCCGGAGCGTCCTGCGCCTGCTGCAATTTACGGCTGGTTTCCAGAAGCGCCTCTGTCCGGTACGCCTTTTGGGCGGCTTGCCTAGCCTGGAGCTTCACCCGCATGGTCAGGGTGCTGGTCAGGAAGGAGGCCCCCAGCATTAAGAAGAAGGTCACCAGATAGTTGGAATCGTAAGCCCGGAAGGAGTAACGGGGATCTGTGAAGAAAAAGTCGAACACCAGCACACTCAGGACTGAGGCCGCGGCGCTGTATATCCGTCCTTGTGTCATAGTGGCCAATAACAGAATGCCCACAATGTAGACGGTAATGATATTGGCTTCCCGGTAGCCCATTTGGTGAAACCAGAACCCAATCAGTGTGGATACGGATAGAACAGCGGCCGTTTTCCCTGCGTCGGCCAAGGAAAGCCGGGGTGTCTTCAAATATAGGAATAATCTTTTGCGGACGGATGCCTCCGGATAAGGAATAATATAGGTTTCCACATGAGGGACAAGGGCAATGAGCTTATCCACCACGTTTGCTTTGGACAACCCCCGCTTTTTGGCCGGCGAACGACCCAGGACGATTTTGGATACATGGCCGGTTCTGGCATACTCCGCAATTTGTGCAGGCACATCCTCCCCGTATACGGTTGCGATCTGCGCTCCCAATTGCTCGGCAAGGCGCAGATTATCCCGGAGCTCCGTCTTATCCTTCCAGGCCAGCTCGTTGGATTCCGAGGTCTCCACATACAACGCTGTGAACCGCGCATGGAACACCTCCGCCATCCGCGCCGCTGTCCGGATCACCTTCCTGTTGGAGGCTGCGGCGGACAAACAGACCAGAATATGGTCCTTCACCTCCGATTCCTCCCGGTTCCCCTGGATCCGAAGCCGCGCGGCGATCCGGTTTAATTGGGACGCCGTGATCCGGAGTGCAATTTCCCTGAGATGAGTCAGAATTTTCTCGTCATATTCCCCATCTGGATACCGGGAAAGCAGCTCCTTCGGCTCAATGTCCACCAGTTCCACGTAATCCGCATTATCCAGCACATTGTCGGGAATCCGCCTGGTTTCCGGATAACCGTCTACTAAGGGGACCATATCGGTCAAGCTCTCCAGCTGCTGCACATTCAAGGTCGTATACACATCAATTCCGGCCCGGAGCAGCTCCTCTACATCCTGATACCGCTTCTTATGCCTGCATCCCGGCGGATTGGCAAAGGCAAGATCATCCAGCAGTATGATATCCGGTTTGATGGCAAGGGCCCTGTCCAGATCGAAATTCTCCTGGCTGTCCGTCCCTCTTAGAGAGGCAGCAGGCGGCAGAAACTCGATATTCTCCAGATGGGAAAGAATCTCCCTCCTGCCCTGCGTCTGAATAGAGCCTGCCAATACCCTTTTTCCTGCGCTAAACGCCTGGTTGCCGGCCTTCACCATCGACAGTGTTTTACCTGCTCCCGGAGAATAACTCAAGAAGACTTTTAACGATCCCCTCCGTTTGGATGGGGGATTATGATTTCGCCCGGTCACGCCGACACCATCAGCTTGTTTGGCAGCCATGTGGGTTTCCCTGCTTCCTTGATGTCTCCCCCACTGCCCGGTTTTTAAGAGCCTGGAGGTTTTTTGTAAGTATATCATGTTCAAAATCAGCACCGCATTACAACTTTTGCTCCAATATTAAGATTGCATTAAGATGGAGGCATACAGCTGTCCGCAAGCTGCATCAATGTCCGACCCGAATTGGGTCCGGACCGTAGCATGGATACCTCTGGATGATAGCACGGAAAGAAAGCTTTTGACCCGATCCGCCTCCACTTGCCGGTAGCTTCTGCTAATAACCTCGGACCGGTTAAAGGGAATCAGTGTAACATGATAGAGCTGCCCCCGCTTCTCCCTTTTATGGAGCAAACCAGAGAGTGCTTCGGCATGCTCCTTCGAATCATTCATGTTATGAAGCAGAATATAGGCGACATACACCTTTCTTCCCGTAAGCCAGATGTGTCGGTCAAGAGTTTCCATTACCTCCTGAAGCGGGTACTTATCATTAATGGGCATCAAGCTGCTGCGTTCCTCGTCAAAAGGAGAATGGAGCGAATAGGTCAGGTTGACCTGCGGAAATTCCTCTGTCAATCTGGCTATTCCCGGCAATAGGCCAATGGTCGACACCGTAAGCCTTCTCTGCCCCAAGGCGAACAACCGCGGATCGGTCAGCTGCTTCAAGGCTTCGAACAGGTGGGGATTGGCTAATGCCTCTCCCATACCCATAAAGGCGACACTGTCCAAGGAATGCCCCTCCAGGTGAAAATACAGCAGCTGATCGGTTATTTCATCGGCAGTCAAATTCTTCTTGAACCCGATGCTTCCCGTTGCGCAAAACCGGCACGCAAAGCCGCAGCCGCACTGGGAGGAAATGCAGTACGAGTCCCAGCCCCGTTTGTAGCTTAGCCTTACGGCCTCCATATGCTCACCCCCGTTGAGGGCAAACAGCATCTTGCTGACCTGCCGGGATTGTTTTTCCTGTGCAGGCTTAATCCCGAGGATGGTTTCACCCAGCTCTTGGATCAAAACGGTCCTCAGAGCTTGCGGCAGCATGGTCATCCGCCCGAAATCCCCGATCCGGTGCCGGAATACGGCCTCCGTTATTTGCTTCAGGCGGTAAGCAGGCTCTTTCATGGCCGACAATATATGTTGAATCGTTTCATATTTGGATATAGGCTGCATATGTTTTTCTCCTTATCCAGCCCCGGAGAAAAACCCAAGAGAACCGGCCAAAACCGGTTCTCCCGGCATTTCGGCCTTACCCGCTATCCACTAAGCGGCATCATGCTTCATTATTCGCTGCTCATGAAATCGCCGATAGTCAGGCAAAGCTCCGGCGGCTGTGTCATATAGATCGTGAACCGTCAACAGCAGCAGTGTCGGACAGTTCACGTGATCATCTGCAACAACGATTTTCTCCTTCATTTCATTCACCCTCTTCTATACAACTCGCTCTACTAAAGAGCTACCGTTTTGGTGGCAATATTCTCCACAAATTCACGGTCATGCTCTACGAACAAAATGGTGGGCTGATGCTCCAGCAGCAGCTCCTCAATCTGCATCCGGGAGATAACATCAATAAAATTCAACGGTTCATCCCATATATGCAGATGGACCTTTTCACATAAACTTTTGGCGATCAGGACCTTCTTCTTTTGGCCGCCGCTGAAGGCGGACATATCCTTTTCGAACTGGAGCCGCGAGAAGTCCAGCTTCCGCAAAATAGCCTTGAAGAGGCTCTCGTCAATGCCATGCTCCACCGCATAATCCGTCAAGTTCCCGCGAAGATGGGAGGTATCCTGGGAAACATATGAGATTTTCAGCTGGCTGCCGATCCGGCAGGTGCCTGAGTAACGGATATCCGCTCCACAAATGAGCTTGATTATACTGGATCTTCCCGAGCCATTTTTGCCCGTTAAGGAAATTCGGTCTCCCTGCTCAATGGTAAACCCAACACCTTCACAAACCGTTTTGTCCCCGTAAGAAACAGACACATTCTCCAGCTCCACCAGCTGGTTCTTATGGTACGGCACCTGGGCAATCTTCAGGCTTTCTGCGGATTCGATATTTTTGAGCAGCCTGGATTTTTCATCGATGGCGTTGTTCTGGCGCTGCTCCATGGATTTGGAGCGTTTCATCATTTTGGCCGCCTTATGCCCCACATAACCCTTGTCTACCTTTGAGCCGGAATTACGTGTGCCGTTCTTCGTCTTCTCCACCTCATCCGACCAGTGACTGGTCCGTTTGGCGGCTTCCGACAGACGTTTGATGTCTTTTTTCAGCTTATCGTTTTCCGCCAGCTCGAAATTATCCTGCCGCTCCTTGTTTTCCCACCACTCGGAGAAATTCCCCTTCTGGACCTCAATATTGGTTTTGTTGATCGACAGGATGTGATCCACACAATTGTCTAGAAACGCCCGGTCATGGGAGACCAGAATAAAGCCGCTTTTGCCGCGGAGATAGTCACTGACCAGCTTCCGGCCCGCCATATCCAGATGGTTGGTGGGTTCATCAATCAGCAGGAAGCGGTTTTCCTTCAGGAATAAAGCGGCCAGCAGCACCTTGGTCTGTTCCCCGTTGGACAGGGATTCGAAGGGGCGGTACAAGGTATCCTCACCGATCTTCAGGAGCGTCAGCTCCCTCATCAGCTCCCAATGGACGTAATCCGGATAAATCTCCTCAATGACATCCAACGTGTTGTTTTCCGGGTGGGGAACCGGGAACGGAAAGTATTCGAAGCCCACACTGGCCGAAATATGGCCGCGGTATTCA
>JAEWAA010000086.1 GCA_023391955.1 Bacillota bacterium
GGCCAAGGTGCTGTCCGCCAAGGCTGTCCCGCTAACAGAGGATGGAGCGTACTTATGGGACAAAGCTATCGATATTGCGGACTATATCGGCAATATCCAGACGGAGCCCATCTTCCAGAAAACCGGCCTGACTACCTACAACCAGAAGCGTTTTTTTACATACAACACCCAATATGCTCTGGAATGGCAGTCCCCGGCAGACAGTGGCCCGTGGGAGGTTATGGTTTACCAGGAGGAGGAAATTCAGGACTTCAAATATTACGGCACCTATGTGGATCCGTGCAACCGGGAAGCCATGGCGACCTTTATCCGGCTGACACATGAGCGGTACGCCAAGTATTTTGGAGATGAATTCGGAGGCACGGTCAAGGGTATGTTCACCGATGAGGTGGGGCTCTTGGGCAGCATCCCCTGGTCTCCCAAGCTGGAGGAAGCTTTCCTCGCGCGCAATGAATACTCGCTTATCGCCCATCTGCCTGCCATCACCCATGAAGCGTATCCCGATGCACCGCGTATCCGTTATGACTATTACCAGACGGTCCATGAGCTCTTGACAGGCTCCTACCACAAGCAGGTATATGATTGGTGCGAAACACACGGGCTTCAATATGTGGCCGAGGTGCCCTCCTTTCGGATGACCACCCAGCGGTTCAGCCATATTCCCGGTGGTGACAGCGCCCACGAGAAGCTCGGGCGTCCCTTGCCTTGGGTGCTCCGCAGATACGCCGCCAGCTTCCGGGACAATCCGAAGATGGCCAGCTCCATCGCCCGCCAATTGGGGAGAGAACGCTGCCTGGACGAGTGTTTTCACAGCGTGGGCTGGTCCATGAACCTGCAGGATGCCAAGTGGATGATTGACCGGATGGCAGCCATGGGCACCAATATGTATACGTTTCATGCTTTTTTCTATACGGTGGACGGGCTGACCCAGCATGATGCGCCTCCCTCCCAGTTCTACCAGAATCCCTACTGGCCGAATTTCAAGGGTTTGGCGGATTATGCGGCACGGCTGAGCTACATCATGTCTACGGGAACGGCGGATATCCGGATCGCCCTGCTGGACCCTACCACCTCCATGTGGACACACCGCTCCAATCCTTTGCATCATTTTGAATACGCTGGAACCAGTGCTGTGGAGCGTCAGACCATGGAACGGCTGAAGGAAGCCTGGACGCAGCTCTCCTGTCACCTGTTGCAGACCCGGCGGGCATTTGACAAGATGGACCCGGAGATTTTGGCGGAAGCGGCTGTGGAGGACGGCTGTTTAGTCATCGGCAAAGCAAGCTATTCCGTAGTGGTGCTGCCTCCGGTAACGAATCTGGAGTCGGCGGCATGGACGAAGCTGCAGGAATTCGCTGCGGCGGGAGGCCGGATTATCTCCATGGGCTGCCTGCCCTCAGAGCGAATTCAAGAAGGCAGTCCGGCGGCAGCGGACGCTGAAGCATTGTTCCATGAAGTGGCGCCAGGCGCGGAGGAAATCCATCAGGTGGAATTGGCACGTTGCTGCTTCATTCCTTTTGCGGAAAAGACAGAGGAATTGGCCCTGCCTGTGCTGGATGCTATGCTGGACCATGCTGTGCCCAGAGCCGTAACGCTTGACTTCGGCGGTGAGGAGGTCCCATTTCTCATGCAAAGCCGGTTTATGCTGGACGGGTCTTATGTGGTGTTCGCTGCCAACCAGGAAGGACAAACCCACAGCTGCACCATCCGGCTGGATCCCGCTCAGATCTGGGGAGACACCTTCGGACAGGTGCTTATACAGGCAGAATGGCTGGATTTGGAAACGGGTGAGGTGCAGCCTCTGTTCACGGAGGAAGCAGGTTTGGAAATCTCCATTGTCCGTGAAGTGGCTCCCTACGGCTCCTTCCTGCTCCGGCTTCGTCCGGCGAATTCAGAAGGTACAGGGGCTAACGCAGACCTTGCGGAAGCTGTTGGCAGAGCCTCCACCGCCTCTACCAAAACCTGGAGCCTCAGCTTAGGTGCTGAGGGACCCTGGCAGCAGACCGCCCTTCAACCTAATGCGCTGCGTCTGGAGTTTTTCCGGCTGTCTGTTGGCGACTCAGACGAGTCCGCTATGGTGGCCACTAAGACCTTTATCGACCAATGTGAGGATCTGGCTCAGGAGGATCGGCTTCCCCTCTCCTTCTCACAGATTTTCGGCACGCCCAAGAAGCTTAGGGTGGACTACCCGCTGCAGTGTACCTACCGGACACGGTTCTATGTATCCCGCCTACCCGGGGAATGCAGCTTGTTGATGGATGAATCGGCCATCCGCGGCGGTTGGAGCCTGGAGCTGAACGGACATCCCTTCCATCCGGCTGATTTCCGCCCGGAATTGATTTATGACAACTCCAACCTGCTCTGCAAGGTAGATGATTCCCTTGTTGAGGGCTGGAATGAGCTTGTTGTCCATGTGAGCGTGAGCCATGATTGGGATGGTGTTACGGATGCGCTGTACGTGTACGGAGATTTTGGGGTGACCTTCGGGGAAAATGGAACTCCTGTGCTTGGCGAACCTCCGGCAGAGGCGGACAGCTTGGTTATGGATACCTTTTATCCGGGTTATCCCTATTATGCAGGTGTGTGGTCATTCCGGAAGAGCTTTGAGCTGGACGAGCTTCCTGAGACGGAAAGGCTAGCCTTAAGCTTCCGGGATTGGGCCCCCCATGATCCGGTAGAGGTTCTGTTGAACGGGGAGCCTCTCGGAGTCCGGCTGTGGTCCCCATACACTTGGGAGGCGGATGCCGACCTGCTGCGGCAAGGAGTCAATGAGCTGGAGGTGCGGGTGACCAGCACGCTTATCGGGTTATTGGAAGGCAAATATTTTGACTATATCCAGCACAAGGTAGAATCGGTTTACTAAACCTAGGAGGCTTAACACATATGATTAACATCAAGGATTTTGGCGCAATCGGGGACGGCACCACCCTCTCTACTGCGAGCATCCAACAGGCTATTGATGCCTGCGCAGAGCAAGGAGGCGGCACTGTCCTCATCCCTGCGGGATCATTTCTGACCGGCACCCTGATGCTCCGCTCCTATGTGGAGCTGCATCTGGCTCCCGCCGCGCGGCTCTTAAGCAGCATGGAGGAAGCGGACTTTGTCGCGCCGGAGGGTGAAGCCGGGCAATTCTTGAGTGAGGGCCAGGGAAATAAGGCACTCCTCTGTGCCCGTCATGCGGTGAATATTGCCATTACCGGTCTTGGCACCATCGACGGACGGGGCGAGCAGTTCCTGGAGCCGGAGGATGAAGGTTCGGACACGGTGCTGAAGATCATCCGTGAATTCCGTCCCAAGCTTATCGATCTGGAGGGCTGTGTGAATGTTGTATTCCGGGACGTGACCCTCTACCACGCCTCCTCCTGGGGGATGCATATGACCGGCTGCCGCCAGGTGACGGTTACCGGAGTGAAGATTCTCGGACAAGTCCGCGGGCCCAACAACGACGGCATCGATCCGGACAGCTGCCAGGATGTGCATATTTCTAACTGCCACATTGAAACCGGCGATGATTGCATTGTGGTCAAAGCCACCAAATACGGCGCTGAGCGCTACGGAGCCTGTGAGAACATCACGGTCACCAACTGCACCCTGCAATCCCATGACTCAGCGATCAAAATCGGTA
>JAEWAA010000616.1 GCA_023391955.1 Bacillota bacterium
CAAATGGCCAGGGTTTCCTCCGCGGTGAAGGTTTTATCATCATTCTCCAGGGTGATCCGCTCCCGCACCTCCTGCGGGAGGGCCAGGAAATTGCGGATGAACCGCTGCCCCGCCGCCTGCTTGTCCCCGTAGCTGCCGCCCACGTGGATGTTGCACTTGGCGTTGCGGTTTAACCCCATGGCCTTCAGCATGGTGTGATGCCGCACCAGATCGGCCACCGAATTGTCCAGCACATCCTGCCGCGGGGTGGACAGCACCGTAAAATGATCGGGATGGAAGCTTGTCCGCATCCGGTGCAAACGGACATATTCCCCTACCTGGGCGAAGGACTCGGCCAATGCGGCGAAGGGATCCCAGCCCGCAAGCAGCCCATGGCCCACAAGCGGGATCAGCTTGGAGGAAAACCGGTACAGATGAATATCACTGGCCCGGTTATGCCGGAGCAGCCGAAGGGTATTGTGCAGATTCTCAGCAGCGATACGCTCCAGCTTGCGGACGGCGGCTTCCCGGTCCTCAAGCTTGGCGAAGACGGTGGCGGTCATGGTTTTGGAGGGGGAAGCCTGGGACACAACAGTGGACATAGCCACATAACCAAAACGGACAATCACAAGCGAGTCACTCCCGGCAAGTAGTCGGTTTCCATATATGGATAGCCTTCCCTCCGCCTGCCGAAATCATCCGTTTTCCTTATCCCCGAAAAACATTTCGTAAGCCAGCGCCGTCTGCACTCTGGCCTCCTCCTCCGTCAGCTTGCGGAGCAAGTCCATTTCCACCAGCGTCACCTCTTTGCCCTGAAAATTGATTTCGGCAATGGACGCGGTAATCTTCACAATGGCGATGGCTTGGTTCTGGGGGGTATAGGCGATCACCTTCTGGCCGGTAGGATATACGCGGAAGCCGGTTTTCACCATCTTGCACTTGCCGTATTCCAGCAAATCATGAAGCTCCTGCTCATTTTTGAATTTACATACCGAGTTAAATTCCGTAGCGAATCCCATACGCTGCTCCTCCTAAAGGGGGTTTTCCTTTAAGAATACCATAATTTGCAGGCAATTTCCCGGCCTGGCTTCCCCCGGCTTCGGCTCAATCTCCGGTGTGGCCTTCCGGTTTAGCCGCTTGCTTCCAAGCAGCACGGAGCAGCCGCTTCATCCTCTCTCCGTCGGCAATTCCGGCATTCCGCCAGAGGGCGCCATGAAGACCCTCCGGTCCCAGCTCCGGGCATAAATCCGCATCCGTCAGCAGCACATTGCTCTGTCCGTCAGGCGTCACAAAATAAAGCAGTGCCGGTCCTTTGGCCTGCAAAGCGGCAAATGCCCGCCGGGAGGCATTTCTTACCTCCGTCTCCAACTGGCTTCCGGCTGGAGGCTTATATCCCGTCTCCGCGGGGGACACAACCCCGCCCAACTCCATCACGGCTATATCCCCTGCCTCCTCACCACCGCCTAACGCAGCGGCGTATACCCGCCCCTTCACCGTTTCCTCCGCCAGAAGCCGGTCGGCCTTGCGGAATACCTCCTCCACTGCCGCCTGCAGCTCCTCACGGCTTGCTACCAGCACCGCATTTCGGCCGCAGCCGGTTTCCGCAGGACCGATCCGGCAGGGATAACCGAGGGTCATTTCCATTTCGATAAGAAAATAAGCGGAATCCTGCTCCCATTGGGTACGGGTAAAAGTGCGGAAGAGGCTTTGGGGAACCCGTTCCCCAGCCAACAGCCTGCGCAGAAGCACCCGGTCGGCCCCCAGAATTGCCCCCGCCGGCTCCAAACCCGCCGCAGCCAAACCCAAAAGCTCCGCATAGGCCGCCAAACGGCGCAGCTCCCGCTTGCTGTGGGCGCCCGCAGCCACCAGCACATCTGCCTCGGGGCAGCTTCCGGTGCCGGTTTGCGAAGGTTCGGCGGGAAGCTCTTTCATTACCGTGGCATACCCCTCCGCCTGGAAAAGCTCCGCCATATTTTTGGCCGCCAGCTTGCGCAGCCGCCGCTCCGCTTTATCCGGACTGCGGATATAGATCACTCCGATACGCATTGCATCACTCAAGGCCGACCCTTCTTTCGTTCAGGCTGGATATGAAACGGTTCACGGTCCCAGGATATGAAAGAACCGGTATTTGGTTGCTTCGGTCCATGCATAGGAATCGCTATAGTCCCAATAGCGGTGGCGGCAGTTAACGGTATGGGCATTTACCAGCGGCATACCGTCGGGATCAAAATCCGTCACCACGGTGCTGTGCCCGTAACGGCCGTCCCCGTTCCAGCTGTAGCAGATCACATCCCCCGGCTCCAGATCCTTGGGAGAACCCACCTCCTCCGCACGGAGGCCGGCGTTCCGTTTGCCCCCCAGATACAGCTGCAGGGCATTGGCTACCGCCCAGCTGTAGCTCCACAGCTCTTGGCTTCCGTTCCTGCCCCGGTACCACCACCCTGCCTCGCGGCGCCCGGTATAATCCATATAGTGGCCTCCCGCCAGAATGCACTGGGAGACATAATTGGAGCAGTCCACCTCAAAGGCCAAATAAGCGGGGTTGGGAGTTTCCCAGAACTTCTCGGCATACTCCACGGCCAACTGCCGGTTATAGGTGCCTTTGCTGCGGGGAGAGGTTTGAAGGCCTTGTTTGAGAAAAGGGGACGGAACCTTCTGCCGGATCTCCTCGGCCATCTCGGGCAACAGCCCCAACCGGTCGTCACGGTCGTCAAGGACGGACTGCTCCACACGCTGCAATACGGCAACACCCTCCCGCACAAAAGCAAACGTCAGGCGCTCCGTCCACCAGCTGTTCTCCGTCAAGGTCCGGCTGCCCACACTCCCCTGGAAGGATTGGGAGAGACGGATATTGAGAACCGCTTCCCGGTCCGAGGTTTCCACCCGTTTCACCGCCAACCGGATTTCGGAGCGGACCGGCACAAGCCCCCGGATCAGATGC
>JAEWAA010000209.1 GCA_023391955.1 Bacillota bacterium
GCCGCAGGCCGGAGGATGGTACAGAATGCCGAAACCGGCGATTACATAGAAACGCGGCTGAAAAAAAGGAGTGTATTGCGATGAAACGTTTGGGGCATGAGCCAACCATTGCTGTTTGTCCGGGGAGCTTCGATCCGGTGACGTACGGTCACCTGGATATTATCCACCGGGCGGCGGAGGTATTCGATAAGGTTATTGTGGCGGTGCTTAACAATGCCAGCAAGTCCCCGCTTTTTACGGTGCAGCAGCGGATGGAGCTTTTGGTAGAGGTAACACGGGATATCCCCAATGTGGAAATAGACGGCTTTGACGATCTGCTGGTGAATTATATCCACAAAAAAAACGCCCATGTCATCATTAAAGGACTTCGGGCGGTTTCGGATTTTGAATATGAAATGCAGATGGCTTCGGTAAACAGGAAGCTTTCGGATGAAATTGAAACGTTCTTCATGATGTCCAGCACCCAGTATTCCTACTTGAGCTCCAGTGTGGTCAAGCAGGTGGCCATGTTCGGCGGTCCTGTGGAGGACCTGGTGCCGGATGTGGTGGAGAAAGCGCTGCAGACCAAGTTTGAGGAGCTGCGCAAGCGGTAGAGCGGAAGAGCGGAAGAGCTAACGGAAGCCACAGCCGTTATTGGCGCGGATTTGACGCTTCCGGAATTCTAACGGCGGCTGCGGCCGCTATTTTCGCTAAAATGACTGGAAAAAGCAGAAGCCGGGGCTAATAGCGGCGCTCCTGTCCGTTAGAATTCCACAACTCCGATTTGGTTGAAAATAACGGCGCTGTGGTCCGTTGGAGGTTCACCGGAATCGCTTGTTGGGCAGCGAAAAGAGGACGGTTTTCCGTTCTGCGCTACCGGGGACGCCGCCCGGCAGAGGCAGCCTGCTCCAAAAGCCGGATGACCAGGGACAGCAGAAGCATCACACCCAGCACGAGTCCCAGCAGGATGAGAGATGCGCCCCACACCGCTCCCATTTCCCGCAGACCGAAGGCTTCGCCCAGCCGGGAGGCCGTTTCCCAGCCGTTAATCGGCGAAAACACCGCTTCCGTGCCTTGAATGAAGCCGGTCAGGGGCTGCCAGACCAGCAGGGTGATGCCCGCCGCTAGGGCGCTGTGCAAAAGCCGGAAGCGGAGGAAGGGCAGGTAGCGGAGCCCGGCAGTCTGCATGAAGCCCATTGCCTGGGCATGAACCGACAGACCGCTCCAGGCCAAAGCTGCACCGATGGCAGCAGCGCGGAGGGCAGGCGGCCAAGAGGCGAGAGTGCTGTATGCATAAGCGCCAAGGTGGGGCTCCAGCATACCGGGGGCCAACTGGAGGAACCATTGGGCGAGGGTGCTGGATCCCAGGAATAAACCGGCCAGCCGCACGGCTACGGAAAAAGCCATGATCAGCCCGCCGATGAGAAGCAGGGCGTAAATGGACTGGGTGACGGAGTCGCCCAGCATTTTGCCGAAAACACGGCCGTCATTGAGGCGGGCTTCCTCCATGGCGCGAAGGGCCTTGTGCGGAAGGCGGCGGAGGCGAACTCCGGATGCCCGAGGTGCTTGTTTACCCCGTTGACGTGTGCAGAAGCCGGCAATAAGGGCGGACAGATAATGGATAATGGCCAGTAAGATGCCGCTTTCGGGGCTGTGCAAAAAACCGGCGCCCACCACACCCACAATGAGCATCGGATTGGCCAAGTGGCCCAGCGCCGCCAGTCTCTCCGCTTCGGCGGAGCTCACCCCGTGCTGCTGGCTCAGCTTGGCCGCAGCGTCAGCAGACAAGGGGAAACCGCCGGCAATACCTGATGCCAGCACCCATCCCCCTGAGCCGGGAAGGCGGAAGACCCTCCGCATCAGCGGCTCCAAGAACACACCCAACCCATGAACAATGCCAAAGCCCAGAAGCAGCTCCGTCATGATGAAAAAGGGCAGAAGCGCAGGAAAAACCCAATCCCACCACAGACGGAGCCCCGAGAGGGATGCTTGGAAGGCTTGTTCGGGGTAAGTGATGACCGAAACGACGAATGCGGCGGTCACAAGGCCCAGGAACAGGGTATACATGTATTGGCGGCTGCGTTTGTTTCCCGATTGCATATGCAATCACCTTCCGATCATGGTTTGTACCATATGTACGCCGTTCGGAGGATGAATAGACCAAGCCCGCTTAAGGCCAACACTACCCGCCCTGACGACACCGGCGGGGGAAGGAATGGGATCGGCCGTGAAAACGATGGACAACGGGCGGACGCTTTTTGCAGCACGCGCCGTTATTTCGGGATTTCTGGCGTTGGTATTTTGCTATGTTACATTATTTGTCCCTTTGCCGTACTACATCTTCCAGCCGGGAACAGCGGACGATCTGCAGGGGATGGTCCATGTGCAGGGAGGCGGCTATCCGGAGTCCGGCAGATTTCTGCTGACTACCGTTGGCGTGAGCAATGCTACTTTGGCCAAAATGGTGGAGGCCCGGTTCAGAGGTTACGAGGTGCACCGGCAAACCTCCGTGCGCCAGCCGGGGGAATCGGAGGAGGAGTATGGGGAGCGCCAGCACCAGGTGATGCTAACCTCCCAATCCAATGCTATACAAGCCGCTTATCGCGCTGCGGGAATTGGCTACACCATCGCCAGCAAGGGGATCGTGGTGCTGAGTACGGCGGCAGGCTTGCCTGCAGATGGAGTTTTGGAGCCGGGAGATGTGATTTTGAAGGCGGATGGCATCCCGGTGGATGCGGGAAACAAGCTGGATGCTCTTCTGGCGGGCAAAAAAGAAGGGGATGCGGTGCGCCTGACCTATAAGCGGGGGGGCGTGGCTATGGAGGCATCCTTCACCCTGCGGGGGTTGCCAACAGCCGTGGAGGGGAACCGGAAGCTGGGGATCGGCATTGTCACGGCTGACCGCAAGGCGGTCCAAGCCTCCAGGCAGGCTGATGCGGTAACCGTGGAGGCAGGAGATATCGGAGGGCCTTCGGCAGGCTTCATGTTCGCCCTGGAAACCTACGGATTGCTGCTGGCTGATGATCTGTCCCGGGGGTATACGATCGCCGGAACGGGCACCATCGATCCGCAGGGGATGATCGGGGCCATCGGCGGCGCCCGACACAAGGTCTCCGCCGCCCACCGGGCAGGGGCGGACATCCTGTTTGTGCCCCGGGATGAGCAGTCCGCTGGTGAGGCCAGGAAGCAGGCCGGCAAGCTGCATACGTCCATGAAGGTGGTGGAGGTAAGCACTCTCCAGGAGGCCATTGCCTACCTGGAGAGTCTGCCGCCCAAGGCCGCGGGTTAAAGGCTGCTGGCTAGGGGAGGCACACCGCCTCTACTCCCGGTCAAGCTGCAGCGGAGGCTCCGTGAAGTCCCGCTGCCACTGGGAGGGATCCAGCTCCCGGTAGCCCAGGCTGTATACGGCGCCGGCCCGGATATCCATCCCAAGCCATGTGGGGTCCTCCGCGGCGGCTGCGCGGGTCAGGACAGGCAGGGAGGCGGTTGCGCGCATCCGCTTCAGCAGGGTTCTTCCTTTGGAGCTGAAGCCCAACACCCGGATGCAGGCAGGACCTGCCTGCAGGCTCTCCCGGCTAAGGCTTAGCTGCGGGTGTCCCAATAGAATGCGCAGGAGCATCCGCTGCAGCTTGGTGCGGGTATATCGTTTGGTTTTGAGCAAATCCAGAAGGGATTCCACCGGGGAGGCGGCATCTGCCGGCAGCTGGGTCAAGCTTTGTTTGATCCGGTTCTCCAACCCCTCCGTGACCTCATGGAGCTGCCGCAGCTCCTCTTCCGGCCGGGAGAGAAGCTGGGTGAATAGAGGCTTGGCGTAATGCTCCCAGCACAAGGGACCCCGTCCTGCAGCATACTCCCGCAAGAGAATATCCAGTGTATAGGATGGCACATACGGAGCAATCTCCCTTAATGCCGCTTCATCCGGCGACCTCCAGCCCGTGCGGAACAAAAGCTTGCGCAGAGCAGTGGCGCTGGCTATGGACGTGCCCGTAATGTCCGCCTGATGAAATCCGGCTTCCCGCCGGGCCACCGTCAGTGGCACAATAGAGCTTTGCAGGCGCTGCAGTGCCAGCATATAATGGAGGCCCAGAATGGTATTGGGCTGGTCCAAGGGCGGCATAGCACCATCAGCACCGTTATCTTTGCCGAACCGGCGTACAGCTGCGGCATATGCAGCCGGGTAGCTGGAGCCCTGCTTCAGCTCCTCCTGCAGCTGGCTGCGGAAGGTGCCGTCTTCCCGGTGGAGCAGTCCAGCCAGACGGGAGAGCGGCTCCAGGGCACCCTCCTCGCTGCCGAAGCACAGCGCGTCCACCACGCCGGTGGCGTCCAGGAGCTTGACTGCGCCGTAGGCGAACCATTCCGCCGGCTGGCAGGAATAGGCCACCGGCAGCTCGATGACCACGTCGGCGCCCATGTGGAGGGCCATTTCGGCACGGGCCCACTTGTTGACAACGGCGGGTTCGCCCCGCTGCAAAAAATGCCCGCTCATCACGGCAACACAGGCTTCCGCTCCGGCGGCCTGCTTGGACGCTTCAAAATGATGCACATGCCCGTTGTGCAGCGGGTTGTATTCTACAATAATGCCGACTGTTTTCATGACGGTCCTCCAGCTAACACTGCATTTTATCCCGTTCTTTTAGCCATACTTTAAGAATATACCACATTTTTCTTATGAAATCTTGAATGAGGCGTTGACAAAACCTACTGAAAATCGATATAATAAATTTTGTTTGTTTGGGGTGATAACAATGATGATAAGCATCCGGGAATTAGCTCAAAAAAATGCTTCTGTTGCGCTCAAGGGCGTCTTCGATCTCTCCGGAGTTTTTACCGGGCGCGAGGACATTCAGATTGTGGGCAAGCTGGAAGCCGAACTTAGCGCCCATTCCCAAGGGGGATTGGCTGAGGTGGAAGGAACACTTCGCTTCAAGGTTCACTCTCTATGCTCCCGCTGTTTGACCCCTGTGGATGAGACCCTTACAGTTCCCTTCCGGGAACGGTTCGCATCCCGGCCTGACGCTGTCCCCCAGGAAGATCAGGACGAAGTGCATCTGGTGACGGACGATCACATTACGCTGGATCCCTATGTGGAAGAAGCGGTGTGGCTGTCATTGCCACTGGCTCCTGTCTGCAGTTCCGACTGCAAAGGTCTGTGCCCCCAATGTGGGCTCAACCTTAACGACAAGCCCTGCGGCTGCAGCAATGACAACGTTGATCCGCGGCTGGCGGGACTGGCTGATTTTTTTAAGCAATAACTGCTTCAGGCGGTTAGGAATGGCAATTTGTTGAAGGAGGTGGGAACATGGCAGTCCCTTTTAGAAAAATTTCCAAGACTCGTCGCGACAAGCGCCGTACTCACTTCAAATTGGAAGTCCCCGGCATGGTTAAATGCGACCAATGCGGCGAATTGAAACTTTCGCACCGGGTGTGCAAGGTTTGCGGAACTTACAAGAAGAGAGAGATTATCAAGCAATAATCTCGCTTCCTAGCGCATGAAGCGCTCCCCCTTAACGGGCGGAGCGCTTTTTTGCTTTTTTTATTCCTACTATGTAATGGAATGGGATCCCCGGCGTATTAACAGGTGTATGTAGAAGGAGAACCGCCGGTTGTGGCACAGGGCGCCCTGCCATCAAGGCCGCGGATGTTCAAGCACATACAGCGCAAGTAATGAAATGCAAGCAGAAAGAAGGGACAAGAATGACACAGCCGCAAACCATACCTCTGGCACTTGCGGAGGAGCTGTGCGACCAAGCCGCGGAACGGCCAATTGCCGGTTTGACGCAAGCCTCCTTCGGAGCGGTCTTCGAGCTGTATTATGATCGTGTGTTCCGCTACATCCGCTACCGGGTCACGTGCGAATATGCGGCCGAGGATCTGACAAGCCAGGTGTTCGAGCGTGTATGGAGCCGGTTCGCTTCCTTCCGGGAGGATAAGGCGCCGTTTGAGGTGTGGCTGTTTGCCATCGCCAGGAACGCCGTCAATGATTATGGCCGCCAGCAGCGGAGGCGGAGGTTTTTTTCGCTGGAGGCGATTAAACATGCGGCTTCCGCCGGCAAAACCCCCGAGGCCATGGCTCTTGCCGGGGAGGCAAAGGATAACCTGCTCCAGGCCCTGTCCGTGCTCAAGCCGAAGGAACGCAGCATTCTGGCGCTGAAGTTCGGAGCGGAGCTCAAGAACGGAGAGATCGCCAAGCTTGCCGGAATGAGCGAAAGCAATGTGGGTGTCACGCTGTACCGGTCCATGAAAAAACTGAGAGCGGAACTGGAGAGGAAGGGCAAGCCATGAGTGAAAAAAGAATGATTCGTAACTTTGTAAAAGAGCTGGATGTTAGCCTGGAAAGCGGGAAAGTACCCCAATCGGCTGACAGGTCCAAGGAAGATACCGATATGCTGGAGCTGGGGCTGGCATTATCCGGAGCCGTCCGTACCGGCGGAAATCATAAGAATGCCGTCCGGCAACGCGTCCTAAACGCTGCTCAACCTGGCGGCACAAGCCTTCGGCGGACTCCCCGGTGGAGGCTGGCAAAAACAGGTGCAATCGCAGCCGCTTCCTGCCTGTTGGCTGTACTGCTGCTAGCCCCCACCTCCTTCGCCGGAGATTGGATGCGCTCCGCGGTCCGTACCATCTCGCTGGGGCATATCACCGTATCCCAAATGGAGGACACCCCGCCGGAGGCCAGACCTTTTCCAGATGAGCTGAAGGGTAAAATCTTCACCAAGGACGGTAAACCCGTAGAGGAGTGGGCCGGGCATGAAAAACCCTTTTATACCGCGGAGGGTGAGGAAATAGCAGGTGTAGCCAACGGGGAGATCATCACCCGCAAGCAGATGGAGGAGGAGCAAACGGCTTCTGAGGTCATCCGGATTGCGGATTCCGCAGACATTCCGGAATACACCGCCTTTAAGGCCGGGCTGCCCGCTTATGTGCCGGAGGGGTTCGTATTTGACCGGGCCGAGGTATACGGCGAGAAGAGCAAGTACCTGGATGTGTATTATCTGAACCCGGCTACGGGCAAAACCATCCATATCCAGGAACGGCTGGCGGATGAAGAAACCGCCTATGCCATGTCCACCGAGCATAAAGTGGAGCAAGTAAAGGTAAGCGGGGTCGATGGTGTAATCGTGGGAGGCAAGACCATTGACTGGGAGAAGGACGGTGTCCTCTACAGCATTATGACCGGTAAATCCGGCGTGAAGCTGGATAACAGTCAGCTGATCAGTATGGCGGAATCCATGAAGCCGCTGCCTTAATTGAACAAGACTTTGGATTTGTTGGGCCTCCCTTAAGGGGGGCTTTTCTTTTTGCGGATAATTCGTTATACTACAATTTAGCACCAGGTATTAAAACTACATAGCAAAACTCCGGCGCAACGTGCCGTGGATAATACTCGACGAGCAGTACCAAAAAGATGTAATATTAGACCTGTTGCGGATTGGAAAGTTAAAGAAGGCGGTGTTGCGCCATCGTACGGATGCCCAAGCGAGAGCGTCAGGAAAGGCTGGCGTTATTGATAAAGGAAAACCCGTTTGTGACGGACGAGGAGCTGATGAAGTCCTTTCATGTCAGCATTCAGACCATCCGGCTGGACCGGCTGGAGCTGGGGATTCCGGAACTGCGGGAGCGGATTAAGGCTATGGCCGAGCAATCCTATGACCAGGTGCGCTCCATCGGACCCGATGAGGTTATCGGCGAAGTGATTGATCTGCAGTTGGACAAAAGCGGCATTTCCATGTTCGAAATCCGCGAGGAGCATGTGTTTTTGCGTAATCAGATTGCGCGGGGGCATCATATTTTTTCCCAGGCCAACTCTCTGGCGGTAGCGGTTATTAATGACGAGGTGGCCTTGACGGCATCGGCGGACATCCGGTTTATCCGGACCGTGAAGCTGGGGGAGCGGGTTATCGCCAAGGCGTACGTGCTCTCTCTGTCCAAGGGAAAGGCGCGGGTAGAGGTCAAAAGCTACGTGCAGGACGATCTGGTGTTTGAAGGTCGGTTCCTGATTTATCATTCCTATAAAGAACGTCAGTCGGAGGAAGCCATGCCGATTGCCATACCGGGGGAAACGGATGAAGGGGGATTACGCGATGCGGATCGCAATTGATGCCATGGGCGGGGACCATGCTCCCAAGGCAGTGGTGGAGGGCGCGTTAGCAGCGGCTAAGGAATGGCCGGATACGTCGATTATTCTGGTGGGTCCGGAGGATACCATCCGTTCCCTGCTGCCGGAGATGCCCTCCAACCTGAGCATCCGGCATGCTTCTGAAGTGGTGGAGGCGGAGGATGAGCCGGTGAAAGCCGTGCGCCGCAAAAAGGATTCCTCCATGGTAGTGGCCGGACGCTTGGTGAAGGAGAATGAAGCGGACGCCATGATTTCGGCGGGCAATACCGGAGCGCTTATGGCCACAGGCTTGCTGGTTGTGGGACGTATGGAAGGCATTGAACGCCCTGCTTTGGCACCGATGATCCCAACCCTGGACGGCAAGGGTGTGCTTGCCTTGGATTTAGGCGCCAACATGGACGCCACTCCCGAGAACCTGCTGCAGTATGCCATTATGGGCAGTTTGTACCGCAAGGCGGTTCATGGTGTGGCGAAGCCGCGGGTAGGCCTTCTGAATGTAGGCACCGAAGCAGCCAAGGGTAATGAGCTGACCAAAGCGGCTTATCCGCTGCTGGAGAAAGCGCCCATCCATTTTGTAGGCAACGTGGAGGCCCGCGATGTGCTCCGCGCAGATTGCGATGTGCTGGTTTGCGATGGCTTTGTGGGCAATATCCTGCTGAAGTCGCTGGAAGGGACAGCAGGGGCCATTTTCTCCGTGCTGAAGGAGGAGTTCACCAAGTCCTTCTTGAGCAAGCTGGCCGCTGCAGTGCTGAAGCCGGGTTTAAGCAGCTTCAAGAAGAAACTGGATTATAAGGAGCATGGCGGCGCGCCGTTGTTGGGACTGAAAGGCCTCGTGATGAAAAGCCACGGTTCCTCTGATGCGCTGGCTGTGAAGAACGGGGTCCGCCAGACGCGGCTGGCTCTGGAACATAACCTGGTAGGCGCCATTTCATCCGAGATCGCCAGCAGGAAGGGAGCAGAATGAATATGAATATGAAGTCTGTCGGGATTCTCAGTACAGGCAAGTATGTGCCGGAGAAGATCCTTACCAATGCCGACCTGGAAAAAATGGTGGAAACCAACGACGAGTGGATCGTCACCCGTACCGGCATGAAGGAGCGCCATATCGCCCGGGAGGATGAAGCTTCCTCCGATCTGGCTTATGAGGCGGCGCTGATTGCCCTAAAAAAAGCCAATCTTGCCCCGGAGGATCTGGATTTGATCCTCGTGGCTACCATAACCCCGGACTCCGCATTCCCGTCTACGGCCTGTATTCTCCAGAACCGTCTGGGTGCGAAGAAAGCGGCTGCTTTTGACCTGTCGGCCGCTTGCTCCGGCTTTATCTATGGCCTGGCCAGCGCCTCCAACTTCATTGCCACCGGCATGTACAAGAATGCCCTGGTGATCGGAGCGGAGTGCCTGTCCAAAATTACGGATTATACCGACCGCAATACCTGCATCCTGTTCGGTGACGGCGCTGGCGCAGTGGTGCTGGGTGAGGTGCCGGAGGGCCGGGGTTTCCTGTCCTTCGAGCTGGGAGCGGACGGCTCCGGCGGCGAGCTCCTGAAGCTGGCCGGCGGCGGCTCCCGGATGCCATCGTCCCAGAGCACGGTGGACAACAAGCAGCACTACATTTATATGGCCGGCAGCGAGGTGTTCAAGTTCGCCGTGCGCATTATGGGCAATGCCGCCGAGGAGGCTCTGCGCAAAGCCGGGTTGGAAAAGTCCGATATTGATCTCCTGGTGCCTCACCAGGCCAATATCCGGATCATTCAATCTGCGGTGCACCGGCTGAATCTGCCGGAGGAGAAGTGCATGATCAACCTGCACAAGTACGGCAATGTGTCCGCCGCGTCCATTCCGCTGGCGCTGGCAGAGGCCGATGAGGAAGGCCGGATTAAGCCGGGAGACTGTGTGGTGCTGGTGGGCTTCGGCGGCGGTTTAACCTGGGGAGCCACAGCGATCCGCTGGTAAAACGGTCCCCCAAAAGTGACGCAAAGCTCTGTAGCAGATGCCGAATACTTTTGGGGGAGCCCCCGGAAACATACCCCCAAAAGTGAAGCGAAGCTTTGAAGCCTAATCCTATTACTTTTGGGGGAGCCCCCGGAAACCAAGACTACTGAATTGATTTATAAGGAGTGGCGATAATGGGTAAGATCGCATTTGTATTTCCCGGCCAGGGAGCCCAGGCCGTAGGGATGGGCAAGGACGCGTATGAAGCCCATGCCGGAGCAAAAGAGGTGTATGAACTGGCGGACCGGGTGCTGGGTTTCCCGTTGACGGAGCTGGTTTTTGGCGGTCCCGAGGAGCAACTGAAGCAAACCGCCAATACCCAGCCTGCGCTGGTTGCCACCAGTCTGGCCTTGTATCAGGTATTCCGGGAAAAGGGCATCCGCCCCGATTATGTGGCCGGGCACAGCCTGGGTGAATATAGTGCGCTTGCTGTTGCGGGAGCGTTGAGCTTCGAGGACGCCATCCGCACGGTCCGGGCGCGTGGTCTGCTTATGGAGCAGGCCGTGCCGGGCGGACAGGGTGCTATGGCGGCTACGCTGGGCGCAGGCCGCCAGGAGCTGGCCGCTCTGTGCGCGGAAGTCAGCAGCTCTGTTGGAGCTGTGGAGCTGGCCAACCTGAATTGTCCGGGACAGATTGTGGTCTCCGGCACCAAAGAAGGAGTGGCTGCCGTAGCGGAGCGTAGCAAGGAGGCCGGAGCCAAGCGGGTGATTCCGCTGGAGGTCAGCGGTCCTTTCCACTCCTCCTTGATGAAGCCTGCTGCGGAGAAGCTGGCTGAAGTGCTGGCCGCTCTTCCTGTTGCGGCTGCTGAAATGCCGGTGGTGGCCAATGTGACGGCCCGTCCGGTAACCGAACCGGAGGAGATTCGCAGGCTGCTGGTGGAGCAGGTGTATTCCCCCGTCCTGTGGGAGGATACCGTCACCTGGCTGATCGGCCAGGGAGTGGATACCTTCATCGAGATCGGCTCCGGCAGCGTGCTGGCGGGATTGATCAAAAAAACGGACAAAGGGGTCGCCACCTATTCCCTGAACAGCCTGGAAGCGGTCAACGCCTTCACATTGTAAAGCTTACGAAGCCAGTTTTTGCTGGCGCAAAAACTCAACAGAGACTGCGACGAAATAAAGTACCGCTAATTTGCTGACAAAACTCCCAAAACCGTGGAGATTTTGTCAGCAAAAGCGGA
>JAEWAA010000303.1 GCA_023391955.1 Bacillota bacterium
CTGCAGT
This sequence comes from Bacillota bacterium, assembly GCA_023391955.1. Taxonomy (GTDB): domain Bacteria; phylum Bacillota; class Bacilli; order Paenibacillales; family NBRC-103111; genus Paenibacillus_AR. Next base: position 8 of record JAEWAA010000303.1, read on the forward strand.
GGCTGGAGGGCGGCTGGCATGAGCGCCATCTGGAGCAGCTCCGCGGCCAGCTGCGGAAGCGAAGGGCGGCCGCCGCGGCGGCGCTGGCCCGGGAGTTCGGTGGTCTGGCCCGGTGGAGTATCCCCGGAGGAGGCTTCTATATCTGGCTGGAGTTCAACCGCAACCTGCCCATGAAGCAATTATTCGACGCGGCATTGCGGGAGGGCATTCTGCTGAATCCCGGCATGGTGTATGGTACGGAGGAAAAGTCCTGTCTGCGGGTTTCCTACTCCTATGCCCCATTGGAGGAGCTGTCCCGCGGCATTGGGATATTGGCGGGACTGGTCCGCCGGCTGTAAAGGAACGCTGTGAGGAAGCCGCTTTCCTGGGCTTCTGTATATTTCCTCCATAAATGCAAAAGGTTTATTTTATTTCTCATGCCCGGAAGTGTATAATATAAAGGTTAAACTGTGGTATCCTTTTATACAAACTAACAATAGTCTAGGAGTTGTTTATAGATGGCGTTAAAAGCAGGTATTGTCGGGCTGCCCAATGTGGGCAAATCGACGTTGTTCAATGCAATTACCCAAGCCGGGGCGGAATCCGCCAATTACCCGTTCTGTACCATTGATCCCAATGTGGGTGTAGTGGAAGTGCCGGACGAGCGTCTCCAGAAGCTGGCGGAGATTGTGACTCCCAACCGGATCGTGCCTACCGCTTTTGAATTTGTCGATATTGCCGGTCTTGTGAAGGGCGCCAGCAAGGGCGAGGGTTTGGGGAACAAGTTCCTGGCCCATATCCGCGAGGTGGATGCCATTGTCCACGTGGTGCGCTGCTTCCAGGATGAGAACATCACCCACGTGTCCGGCAAGGTGGACCCGCTTAGCGATATCGAAACCATCAACCTGGAGCTGATCCTGGCGGATGTGGAAACCGTGGAGAAGCGTCTGGAACGGTCCCGCAAGAACCTGAAGGGCGGCGATAAGAAGGTAGCCCTTGAGGTGGAAATGCTGGAGCGGATCAAGGAAGCTCTCTATAATGATCAGCCTGCCCGCAGTGTGGAGTTGACGGATGAGGAAAGGCTGATGGTGAGGGATTTCCACCTGATCACCATGAAGCCGGTGCTGTATGCCGCCAATGTCAGCGAAGGGGAAGCGGCCAACGCCGACGGCAACCCTTACGTGCAGCTGGTGCGGGAATTCGGCGCCAAGGAGGGTGCCGAGGTGGTGCCCATCAGCGCCAAGGTGGAATCCGAAATCGCCGAGCTGGAGGGTGAAGACAAGGCCATGTTCCTGGAGGAGCTGGGGCTGTCCGAATCCGGATTGGACCGTCTGATCCGCGGTGCGTATAAGCTTCTTGGCCTGTACACGTACTTTACGGCAGGGGTGCAGGAGGTCCGGGCGTGGACCATCCGCAAGGGCATGAAGGCTCCCCAGGCTGCCGGCGTGATCCACTCCGACTTCGAGCGCGGGTTTATCCGGGCGGAAGTGGTGTCCTATGAAGATCTGACCGTGAACGGCTCCATGAACGCAGCCAAGGAAAAAGGGCTTCTGCGTCTGGAAGGCAAGGAATACGTAGTGCAAGATGGCGATGTTATGCACTTCCGGTTTAATGTATAGGTCGTGTTGAGACATGGCCTGGCCGGATCAAAATAAACGGAAAATACGGACCTACAGGAGGTGTAACGCGTGCTGGACAAACTTCAGGCTCTTGCCGACCGGTATGACAAGCTGAGCGAGCTGTTATGCGACCCGGATGTAGCCGCTGATCCCAAGCGGCTCCGGGAGTATTCCAAGGAACAGTCGGATTTGCAGGAGACGTATGAAGCGTTTAATGAATACAAGGCTGTCTGTGCCCAACTGGATGACGCCAAGGCGTTGCAGAACGAGAAGCTGGACGATGAAATGAAGGAAATGGTCAAGCTGGAGATTGACGAGCTGGCTGGCCGCAAGGAAGAACTGGAGGAGCGTATTAAGGTGCTGATGCTGCCCAAGGATCCCAACGACGACAAAAACGTCATTGTGGAAATCCGCGGCGCCGCAGGCGGTGACGAAGCAGCCCTGTTCGCTGCCGACCTCTACCGGATGTACACCAAATTCGCGGATGCTCAAGGCTGGAAAACCAATATTTTGGAAGCCAGTCTGAATGATTTGGGCGGGTTCAAGGAAGTGATCTTCATGATTTCCGGCAAAGGCGCGTACAGCAAGCTAAAGTTCGAAAGCGGCGCCCACCGGGTGCAGCGGATTCCCGCCACGGAATCGGGCGGACGGATCCATACCTCTACCTCTACGGTAGCTGTGCTGCCGGAGGCGGAGGAGATCGAAGTGGAGATCAAGGAAAGCGATATCCGCGTAGATACCTTCTGCTCCAGCGGAGCGGGCGGACAGTCGGTTAACACCACCAAGTCGGCGGTGCGGGTTACCCACGTTCCCACTGGAATTGTGGCTACGTGTCAGGACGGCAAGTCGCAGAACTCCAATAAGGAGATGGCGCTGCAGGTGCTGCGTGCCCGGATTTACGACAAGTTTATGCAAGAGGAAATGGAAAAAATGGGCGCAGAGCGCAAGAGCAAGGTAGGCACCGGCGACCGGAGCGAGCGGATCAGAACCTATAACTATCCGCAAAGCCGTGTAACCGACCACCGGATCGGCCTGACGCTGCACCGGCTGGATTCCGTGCTGAACGGTGATATGGAGGAGATTATCTCCGCCCTGACCATCGCCAGCCAAACGGATCAGCTGGATAAAGGGGAGTCCGCTTAATGGACGCAACAGGAAAAACAATCAGGGAAGCCTACGTGGAGGCTTCCTCTTTTTTGAAGCGGCATGGGGTGGATGAGCCGGCACAGAACGGGCAGCTTCTGCTGGAGCATCTGTTGGGCTGGTCCAGAACCAGGCTGTACCTGAACTGGCAGGACCCGTTCCCGGAGGATCTGGAGCTGGATTGGCAGCGGCTGCTGTCCCGCCGCGCAGGCGGGGAGCCGGTGCAGTACATTATCGGGTCGGAGGGCTTCTACGGGCTGACCTTCCAGGTTGCCCCTGCTGTCCTGATTCCCCGTCCCGAGACGGAAATCCTGGTCCAGGAGATCATGTACCGGGGCAAACGCTTGTGGCCGGAGGGCTGCAGGAAGCAGCCTTTGGCGGTTGATATTGGAACGGGAAGCGGGGTCATTCCGGTGACCCTGGCGGTTCACTGCCCGTCCTGGGAGGTCGCCGCGGTGGATATCTCCGACAAGGCTCTCCAGCTGGCGCGGCGGAATGCCGAACAGAATGGCGTGGCCGGACGGGTCCGCTTCCTGGAGGGGGATTTGCTGGTTCCCGTTTATGCTGCCGGGCTTTCGCCCGATATCGTAGTCTCCAACCCGCCCTACATCAAAAGCAGCGACCTGCCTGACCTCCAGCGGGAGGTGCGGGATTTTGAGCCCCACCTGGCGCTGGACGGGGGAGACGACGGGTTGGACTTTTACCGCAGGCTGGCGGAAGGGCTGGCTTCGCAACCGGTGAAGCCGAGACTAGTCGGCTTCGAGGTAGGCATGGGCCAGGCGCCTGACGTGGCTGCCCTGCTGCGGGAGCTTGGGGTGTTTGACCGTGTGGACACGGTTAAGGACCTGGCCGGGTTCGAACGGCATGTGCTGGCCGAAAGGGATTAATGGACTGATCGATCATATTTTAGAGAAAAAAGCCTTCCTGCCGGAAGCGCCCCATTGGGGTTTGCCGGTCAGGAGGCTTTTTTGGCATGTTGGGCAGGTGCTACATGATTATATGATGATTTTGCTGATGCGCAGATTCCGTTCCCGGCTCAGGTCTACAAACAGATTGTCCACCTTCACCAGGGGATAGGTTTCCTCGTGGGGGTTGATATACACAACCTCGCCGTACCGTCCGTCGGACAGGAGCACCTGCTTGCCGATCATGCTGCCCAGGAGATTTTTGAGAAACAGGGAGACCATGTGGGGGTCCAGCTCCCCGAAGATGCCCAGGCGCATCTGGCTAATGAGCTCATGGAACGGCAGTGGCGTATGATATGGCCGGTGGGACGACATGGCATGAAAAACGTCGGCCACGGCAACGATCCGGCTGAGCTTGTCAATTTGGGGACCCTTAAGCTTCAGGGGATAGCCGCTGCCGTCCTCACGTTCATGGTGCTGCAGGGCCATAAACGCCACACGGGGGTTCAGCCCCACCGCTTCCTTCAGCATTTCGTAGCCGTATATCGTATGGCGCTTCATCTCCTCGAACTCGCTGGCGGTAAGCTTGCCGGGTTTGTTGAGGATATCGT
>JAEWAA010000629.1 GCA_023391955.1 Bacillota bacterium
CACTGCTATTACGATCTGTGGTGGCGGGGGTTGTGGTCCAAGGAAGGGGGCGGCTGCACCCTGAACCATGCCGTGCATCATATAGATATGCTGGGTTGGATGATGGGACTGCCCAACAAGGTCACCGCCCTGTTGAGCAATGCCGCACATGACAACGCGGAGATCGAGGATATTTCCATCGCAGCCCTGCAGTATGACAAGGGTGCGGTTGCCCAGGTGACCAGCTCTGTGATTCATCATGGTGAGGAACAACAGCTCATCTTCCAGGGTGAAAACGCACGGATTTCCGCTCCGTGGAAGGTGCATGCCTCTACTTCTCTGGAGAATGGCTTCCCGCAGCGAAATGAGGATTTGGAGCAGGAGCTTAACGAGCTCTACAGCACACTTCCGCAGCTCACCCATCAGGCACATGAAGGCCAAATTGAGAATGTGCTTACAGCTATCGAAACGGGCGGCGCTCCTTTTATTACCGGAGAAAGCGGCCGTATGACCATCGAGCTTATTACGGCGATTTACAAAGCGGGTTTTCAGCAAAAGACGGTTGAGCTTCCCATTACCAAGAGCGATCCCTACTATACTGTTCAAGGGATAATGGAGAATGCACCACACTTCTACGAGAAGACCAACTCGGTCATCAATCTGGGCAGCAACCAGGAGATCACCTTAGGCGGCAGCTACAGCAGCAAATAACGCAAAAGGACGCACTCTTACTACAGAATGCGTCCTTCTTTTATCCTATTTATGTTGAACCTCATGCTTGGACATTTTATAGACGTCAGCGTTGTTCCGGTACGCCCTGGGGCTAACCCCCATCAGACGTTTAAAGGTGCTGCTGAAATAATAAATATCCTTAAAGCCGGTTTTCTCCGCTACTTCCCCCACATTATATTCCCCGGATTCCAGCAGAGAAGCCGCTTTATTGACCCGGACCTGATTCATGAAATCCGAAATGGTTCGCTTCTCCAGCTTTTTGAACAGGGCTCCGCAATAGACGGGATTGATATTGGCCGCAGCCGCCAGAGACTTAACGGTCAATTCTTCATGGTAATGCTCGACGATATGACGCTTTATCAGCCCCACGTGGACGTTCGCCTCCTCCTTCCCTTTTTCAAACAGAAGCTTGTGCAGTATAAGGCTAAAGAGGGCGTGGCATTTCATCAGATAACCGTCTTTTCTCTGCAGCCACTCGTAGTTCATTTCATTATATAACCCTTGAAACTCCAGGATATCCTTCCAAGGTGTTACGGTGGGGAGATCCAGCTCTTCCCCCTCCGGCAGCGCAAAATCGATGGCCACACAAACCATGCCAGAGGTGGTGGCGGTACGGACGCTTTGCGGCTTAATACACAGAATATCACCCTGCTGCAGATGACAAGGGATGCCGTCGATAATATAATCTGCACTCCCCTCCAAAACAAAAACCAGGTCGTAGCAGTGAATTTTATGATTCACAATCTTCCAGTTGGAATCACATTCCTTCTTGACGAAATATAGAATATGCGGGTGGATGAAGTCATTCACGGCAAGCTCTCCTTTTAGGAAACCCAACATTCCTGCCATCATTTTACCACCCGCGGTACATTCACGGAAGAACCAAGTCCCGGTAAGAAACAGAATAACTTTTGCCTGCTTCAATGTTCATCTCGTAACGACTATTACCCGTTTCGCGGATGATCCCGGTAAGGCTTGCCGGTGTTTCCGCACTGGTGAAAGCCAATACTCCGGTGCCATAAGTGCTCTCTACACGAATCTGCGTCTGATCCACCTCCACATGGACCAGCCCTTTCCCGGTAGGAATTGTCCCTTTCATATACGCAAGGCCGCCCAGCTTCGGCTCAACCCGGTAGGCTTCATAACCCGGTTCGGCAGGAGTCACACCGAGGAAGTATTTGCCCATCAGATAAACCGGACTTGCCCCCCAAGCGTGGCACAAGCTCTTGCCGAAGGGCACCCCATACATACTGTAATGAGCATCATCCGGCAGTTCAGGATTATATTCCTCCCAAAAAGTAGTCGCTCCCAGCCTGATCATCCCGCCCCAATAGGACAGGATATCCTGCCGCACCCGGTTATGCTGCCCTCCTTCGCAGAGCACCGCCATCTCGTGGAACCGCATATACGGTGTACGGATTTGTGGAATCTCCGGGTTCAAAAACACATGGTTGACTACACTTTCCCGCTGTTCCGGCGTCAGATAGCCGTAAGTCATAGCGAACATGCTGGCATGTTTGGTCAAAAGAGGCATGGTCACTCCATCCACCCGGTGATGCCGCAGCCCGCCTTGCCCTTCGTCCCAGAACAGCTTTATCGTTCTATCCTTTATTTCACTAGAGAGCCGGTCATAATATGCAGCAGCTTGTTCGTCTCCTGACAGAGCGGCGAATGTGCCCATGGCTTCCAAACTGCGCGCAAGCAGAATTTGAATGGTGCTCAACGCGCCTGTTTTGGGGAAATCTGCCCAATCCACAAACACCCAGTCCTGAGGCCTGCCCTCCAGAAAACCTTCCCCATTGCGCTGCTTGAGGCAGAAGTCCATCAGCGTCACAGCCCGGTCATAATACTGCCGGATAAATTCCGCGTCTCCCGTATAGAGGAAATAATCATATAAGGATATAAACCAATACAAGGAATAATCCAGAATGGTATTCATGTGCATGGCAAGAGGATCCTTGCCTCTTAGCGCAATCAGCGTTCTGCGTGTCACATTCAAATCGAAGAAGCTGTAATAGTTCATCAGAAAGGACTGATACGCATCCCCAGACCACACCCAATAGTCGCGTTTAATACCGTCCAGGAAAAATTCCCGTGTGTTCAGGTGAAGCGTGTACAGCCCCATCCGGTATATTTCGTTAAGCTGTGGATCTGAACATTCGAAGGAGCCGTGATAAGTAAGCGGCACATATTCATAGAGCATGGAGATGTTTTCCCAGCTTACATCAGGATCGGCATGGACCCATACGTACCGGAAGGCTCTGCCTTCATCCAGTGTATAGATCCCCTCTTCCGCATGTTTGCTTGCATGGACAGCATCCAAATCATCCACGCTGTAGCATCCCTCCGGGGACAACACCTCTGCCAGGGACTCCCCGTAAAAAATTCTGAGTGCACCTGTACCCTTCATATTATGGAAACGGAGATACCCGAAGGTCTCCTTGCCAAAGTCCAAAAGCGGGAAACCTCCCTGCAGCTCTTGCGTTACGGGATTCTGGGGAGTAACGGCGAGCCGGAACTGGGACGGCCGGTAGTCCGGTGAGTCGAAGGTCCAAGAACCGGCTTGCATCCAATCGTTCTGATACGAGCAAACCTCCCAGCCTGGCCCGGTTTGTACATGTTCCCCTTCGATCAAAAGCGCAGGCATTTCGGCATCGTTGAAGACGCAAACGGTGATTTGATGCCGCCCGGCTGGAAGTGTAAGGACGGAATCCTTGGAACGGAAGTTTTCCCTACCGTCCAGATGAATGGAAAAAGCACCCTCCGACCAGACAGTAATCCTCTCTTCCTGCGCCAGATCGTAGGTATACCGAAAGCTGACATTGGAATAATGCCGGTCCAAACGCCAAAAGGCCGGAAACATAACTCCCCTTGATCTGCGTTTGACCGACATTTTTTCATGCAGCCTAATTTCAAAATCCCCCGGATACCAGATCCAGCAAGCGGTATTCCCTTTGTTATTCTCCACTGTCACACTACCCCTTTTCCTGTCTACAAGTAAGATTGTATACTATACCTACTCAGGATAGGGGTGGGAGATGTGACATACACACCAGCAGATAGTGACAAACAGAATCAGGATTTACCCAAACCAAAAAAAGTCGTGCACCATTCGCCGGCCTCAGAGCTGTTCCGGGAGGGCTTTCCCCTTTTTGTGAACCGGTATCATGAGGGTTTCATTTTGCGGGAGCATGACCATGACTTTATTGAAATCAACTACATCCTTTCGGGAGATGGGTTTCATTACGTTGGGGATACCATGGAGCGGACCTCCAAGGGCTGCCTGTATCTCCTGCCGGTAGGCACCCCCCATATTCTCCGCCCCAGCGGCGCTTCCGCCAAGGAGAAGCTGGTGGTGTACAACCTGTGCATCCGTCCGGAGTTTGTTGAGATGCTTGCCCATTGGCTCTCGCCTTATGGCGAAAGCAGAGAAGCGTTATCTATCTTCACCGGCAAGACGGGGAGCCATATGGGAATGGTAGACAGATCCATGGAGCTGGCAGGTATCTTCGAGCAGCTGTATCGGGAATTTGAGGAGAACAAACCGGGGTACGAAGCAAGTATGTTCTCTCTTCTCCTGCAGCTGACCATTCATATCTACCGTCATTGGAAGCATACGGAGCATTCAGGGAATTTGGTGAAGTCAACCGGCCTCCGTTATTCAGGAATGTCCAGCGTGCTGGACTATGTAAACGGACATTTAACGGAACCGTTGACGTTGGAGCGTCTGGCAGAGAGTATCGGCATGAGCCGCCGCCATTTGATCAGGCTGTTCCAGCAATCCGCCGGAATGGGGTTTTCGGAATATCTGCAGCACAAACGAATGGAGCTGGCCTGCCGGCTGCTGCTCCAGACGGACGAAAAAATCGAAACCATCGCCAAACAGATCGGCTACCGTGATCTGACCCATTTCCGTCACGTGTTCCGAAGGCATATCGGTAAAGGACCCCAGCAGTACCGGAAAAACCGAAGTTAAATAAAGGATTTTTTTCTTAATCCTCGAAGTATATGGGAGATACAACCAATAGGCCAAAGGAGAAATAGAATGCGAAGCATCTATGCATTGCTGGTTGCGGTACTTCTGTTTGGGTTATTTCCGGTACAAGGACATGCGCAGAAAACTCCCATCCATGTAATTCTGGACGGGAAAGAGGTGGTTTTCCCTGCCCCACCGCGGATTGAAAACGGTACCACCTTGGTTCCGTTCCGGGCTCTGTTTGAAGCAGTGGATTTGGATGTAACGTGGGATGGGGATACACAAACCATTAAGGCTCAAGGCAGTCAAAAGGAGCTTCAGCTGCGTATCGGGGATGATAAAGCTACTAATAATGGACAAACCGTTGAGTTGGAGACTCCACCTCAGGTTATCGATGGTGTTGCGTATGTACCTCTCCGCTTTGTAGGGGAAGCCTTGGATTATCTGGTGGATTACCAGCAAATTGAAGGTTCCGTCCGGATTAGTCTCAGGGCCTCCGCTTTGCGGCTTCCGTTAAGCAGGGACCCGTACTCACTGGATCCAGCTGTGTCGAACGATAACATATCTTACGAACCTCTTATCGGACTCTTCGAAGGCCTGGTGCGCAGCACTGAGAATGGCGATATTGTAGCTGCAACAGCATCTTCTTGGGATATATCAGAGGACAGAAAAAGCTATACGTTTCACATCCGCCCTGATGCCGTCTGGTCCAATGGAGATCCGGTAACCGCACAAGACTTTGCAGCTTCTTGGAAGCGGGTAGTGGATTTGAATGCTTCATTAGGCGCCGATTTCTTAAACCATATTGACCAGGTCAAAGCCTATCGCGCCGGGACGGCAAAATGGGAAGAAACAGGAATTCAGGTTGAGTCAGACAAAACCTTGGTGATCCGCTTGGAGCAACCGGTTCCATACTTTTTGGAGCTAATGGCCGAGATTTCATTGGTTCCCGTCCATGCTGAAGCCAGAAAATTGTCCCAGTGGAGTAATGATCCTCTCCATTTTGTGACCAATGGGCCTTTTACACTGGAACATTGGGAGAATGGGAAGGAGATTATTTTAAAGAAAAATCCGTCCTATTACAGCTCCAGTGAAATCTTCTTCCCGAAGGTTCGGTTTGTGATATTCGAAGATATGACCGACTCTTATTCCCTGTATCAAAATAACGAATTGGATTGGGCAGATCCCGTTTTATTCGAATTAAACTATGATGACTCAAATTTGTTGCGGCAAGATCAAACGAGCGAGTTGTTCATTAAATCAAAAGGGATCACCTATTATTACTTGTTTAACTTGACCCAAAAACCCTTCAATAACGTAAAGGTTCGCAAAGCATTAACGATGGGAATGGATACTGATGCCATCGTACGAGAATTCTTTCAGGAAAATGCACTTCTTGAAGTACGTCCGGCTCATAGCATCGTTCCACCCGCTATTAAAGGAGAAAAAGCAGAATTCAGGAACGAATATCCGGATTTCTCTTCCCCTTTTAATGTAACAGAAGCACAAAAACTTCTAAAGGAAGGATTGGAAGAAGAAGGTTTAACCACACTTTCACCAATTACTATCACAGTCAATGAAGGTGTGCATTACATAATTGCATCTAATATAGCAAAGATGTGGAAGGAAAACCTGGGAATCCAGTCCAGAATTCTTATTGTAAAATCGGAAGCATGGCTGAATAGCCAAAGATCATTAAAATATCAAATTATACGGGCCGGATATTCCGCAGATTACAATGACCCAACTACTTTCTTGGACATGTGGGGTTCTTGGAGCAGCCTAAACCGTTCAGGATTTAAGGATGAATCCTACGACCAAATGCTTCGAAAGGCAAATGTCACAACAGATCCCCATGAAAGAATGCGCATTCTTGCCGAAGCGGAGAAATACCTCATTGAAGAGCAGGCGGTCATTATGCCTGTCTATTATTATCCAAACGTATGGATCCAAAAGAAAAACATCCATAACATCAAGATGAATTATAATGGAACCATCGACTATACCCGTGGCTATTACAAGCCTTAAAACGATAAGGAGCCCGCCTTGCCGCGCGGCTCCTTATTTCTGTATCTATGAAACTAATTCATGTTGTCATTTAAACAAATGGCGCCCTGTTTGCGTATTTTGATCCTGAATGCTTCCGTTCCGATTGTGGTTTTAATGAGTTCCTGATATTCCTGCACATATTCATCTGCTAGAATAACAAGAATAACCCCGGCAAACCCGCCTCCATGAACCCGGCAAGCACCTTCTCCTATTTTGTCTAAAAAGGATTCCGTAATGGCTAATGCAATAGAAATACTTTGTTGCGTTGGCTCATTGCTTAAATAACAGTTTTGTAGCCATTTCCATGATGAATTTCCGGATTCGTTTATGAGTTTTAAAAATCCGGAGAAATCATTTTTATTAAGTGCTTCAGACAGCAATTGAACCCGTTCGTTTTCTTTAAAAAAGTGAAGGGCCCGCAACACTGCCCGATCCCCGACGCTCTTCCTTAAACTCTCAAACTGTGCGTAAATATCTTCAATACATAATTCACTAAGCTTATTTGCCCCTAATGCCTTTGCAACTGAAAACATTTCATTTGGAATGGAAGCATACGCTTCCGTTAAATCGGCATGGTTGCCTCCTGTATTTACGATTAGCATACTGTATCCATGTTGACATAAGTTAAAATCCAATTTTTTTACAACGGGCTGCTGGGAATTCGCAAAGTCAATCGAAATAACGCCACCTATAGCGCATGCCATTTGGTCCAATAAGCCGGACGGCTTATTCCAAAAATGATTTTCGGCATATTGCCCAATTTTCGATAAGGTGACAGGATCTATTCGTCCATTGTTATAGAAGTGATTCATAATGGAGCACATCAATATTTCGAAGGAGGCCGATGAGCTTAGTCCGCTTGCAGACAGCACATTGCTGGATAGATAAGCTTCAAAACCGCCAACTTCAAAACCAAACTCACGAAAACCCTTACAAATCCCAAGAATTAATGCAGCTGTACCATTTTGGGATATCCCCTCGGGTGATCCGGCGGCCAGATCGATAACAATTTTGCTACCGTACCCTTGTGAAACAATAGAAATCCTATTCGAAGGTACCCGTTTAGCAATCGCGATGGTATCAAAATGTATACTACCAGCCAGTACTTTTCCGTTATTATGGTCTGTATGATTCCCGCAAATTTCCGTCCGCCCGGGAGCACTAAAAAGGCTTACCTCCCCTTCTCCAAAATGCTCTCTAAATGATTCATGAAGCTGGAGATATCGCTGTTTTTGATCAAGTAATTCGTCTTTTCCATACATGTCCTCCAATAGTTTAAGGAAGGAAGCAGATTCTACTAACTGTTCAGACTGATTGAATGGTAAGGAATTCATAAATTAGCCTCCTTATACACTCATCTTTCTTTATTAATTAAATAAAGTAAGTGTTGGCTCTATTATAAAGCTACGAACGGGCGATGTAAATACAAAAGTTCCCATTTATTCACCCTTCAATCCTTACACTCACCGTCACTCTCCCTCCACCGGCGGACGCATTTTCCAGCGTCAATGATCCTCCGTGCTCCTGCGCGGCGGATTCAGCAATGTAAAGGCCCATGCCATGGTGTTGGCCGGATGTGCGGCTCTGATCGCCCATGTAGAACTGGGTAGCAGCTTCACGGAGGTCAGCGGGTGAGAAGCCGCCGCCGGTATCCGTGACCGTGAAATAGACGGCTGAAGCGTCACTCTGTACATGAAGAGTCACACTCCCCTGGGGAGGCGTGTGCCTCACGGCATTGGCGATGATATTGACGATGCCCCGCTGGAGCAGCTCTTTATCCATTGCGATGGATTCAGGCAGCGGCTCCTGTGTTTCGACCTGGGCAGTGATATTCTTCGCGGTGGACAAGGCCCGCAGCTGGTTCTCCAATTCGCCCAGGAAATCCATCAGACGGACCGGCTCTTTCCGCTGCCCGGCGGAGGACTGCAGGCTGGACAGGCCGATGACCTCCTGCACGAAGGCTTCGATGTCCTCCGCGCTGCGCAGGATGTACCCGTTGTACTCCTGCTGGTCCTTATCCTGAACGGTCTCCTGCAGCAGCTCCGCATTGCCCCGGATGATGGTCAGCGGAGTCTTAATGTCATGTGCCAGCGCGGAAATCTGATCGCGGCGGGAACGCTCCAGCTCCCACTGCCGCTTCAGCGACAAGCGCAGAGCCTCCTTCATCTGTTCAAAAGAAGCCAGCACCTCGTCGAGCTCGAAAATACCGCTGGGTTGCCCGGCAAACTCCAGGTTCTCACGCCGGATATTCTCAGTCGCCTCCTGGAGACCGGCCATCTTCTGCGCCAGCTTGCGTCCGAAGCGGGCGGCCAATACGGCGGCCAGCAGTAGAATACCGAAGATAAAGAGAAGAATACCCAGCAGCTGCGGATTGGGAAGATGGCCGCGCATCCAGGCTGAATGATATTGCGGCGCTAAGGTATACCGGAAGATCCAGATATCCTCCCCGCTTTGAATGGTGGTATAGAAATACCGCAGGATCCAAATCTTATCCCCGCTTCCCACAGTGGTGTACGAATCCGAACTGCGAACCTTTTCCCGCTGGACAATTTCCCATGCCCGGCTGGTTTCCCGATCGTTCAGATTGCCCAAGAGACGTTCGCCCCCAGGCGTGAACACCGCATAATCCGCCAGCTTCAGCGTGGGACCGGAGGGGAAGCTGACGCCTGCTGTTAGCTGATCCTTCACCGCCTCTATTTCCTTCTCCCCATAGTTAGCAGGCAGCACAACATTGAACGTAAACGCTGCAGTGAACAACCCCAGCAGCACTCCCAGCAGCAGAATCGTACCGATGCTGAAGACCAGGAGATATTGCAGAAAAAAGGTGCGCAGGTGCATTTTCCGTCCCTTTGCTACTGCTTCCATTTGTAACCAATCCCCCAGACCGTCTCAATGGCTTCGATGCCTGCTTTGTTCAGCTTGGCGCGGATGTTCTTGATATGCTCCGTAATGGCACTGCTGTCGCTCTCCCCGTCAAAACCAAAAACCGCTTCATAAATATGCTCCTTCGAAAAAACCTGTCCCCGGCTCCGTGCGAGGAACTCGCAGATTTCGTATTCACTCTTGGTCAGGGGCAGTTTATGACCGTGAGCAAGCAGCTCCTTACCGGAGAGATTAAAATGGACATGCTCCAGGTAAAGTACTTTCCTCCGCTCCCGGGTCTCCCTTCTAAGATGGGCGTTAATCCGCGCCCGCAGCGCGCCGATCCCGAAGGGCTTCAACATATAATCATCCGCGCCTAGTCCAAGGCCGTACATCAGATCACTCTCCAGCGTTTTTGCCGTCAAAAAAAGAATCGGGCAATCCACCTCTGTGCGGATTTCCCGGCAGAGCGTAAACCCATCGATGCCCGGCATCATCACATCGAGGAGAATCAGGTCATAGGAACCTAAATCCATCTGACGTACCTGAACCGAATCGGGGATCGTCGTAACCAGATGGCGGTCCGCGGTCAGCGCACTTTTGATCAGCGCAAGGATAGCGGGTTCGTCGTCGACGGCGAGTATTTTGGCCATGTGCATTCCCTCAGTATCCAAGTTGTCAAATTAGTTATCAGCAGACCGCCCCTCCCAGTGCTGGAACCAGATGAGTGAAAGGGCGAGAGCAACTACTGTTGCAATGATACACACAAGGATTCCACTATCTGCCTGCGATACGGCAAGCGTAAGCTGGGTGCCACTAGCGTGAACAGTCCAAATCGAAACCAGACGGACTCCCCAGGCAAAAGGCACATACGGCCAGATTCCCTCGCCCAATCCGGTCAGCAGCAGAGCAGCCACCAGACTCCCCACAATACCAATCCCGATAGACGGTCCCCGGCCAAACCGCAGGCTGACGAAGCTGAAGAACAGATAAAGAAACACGGTGCTTCCGAACAGAATACCTGCACTTTTCCAATAAAAAGCCATTTCCAAGCTGTTCTCCCCAAGCACCTCACGGAACCCGAGCCCGAACAGGATAACCGCCAGCAGGACGGCGCCAAGGCTGTAGATCAGCAGCATCAGCAGCTTGCTCATGTAAACCTTGATCCGCTGGACGGGGAGCGCCAGCAGCCCCTGAAAATGCCCGGCCCACGCCTCCTGCTCCGCCGTCATTGAACATACCAAGGCAGTTAGGGTAGGAAAAGCGCAGCCCAGCACCTGGAGGTACGCCTGAACTTTGTCGGTTGTGCTCCAAGGGGAGTAGGAGTAGTACGCCAGGAATACAGCCGCCGCGATGAGTGGAGCCAGCAGATGGAGGAGCAGAAACGGCGTACGCCGGGTTTTAAGCAGGTCTGCCCTCAAGAGTCCATATAATGATACCATGTTACTTCGCCTCCTGCTTGCGGAAGACCCGTTCCGTCAGGAGAAACAGCATTCCGAACCAGGCAAGCGAAACCAGTACATCCAGCAGGATCGTGTCTGTGCTGGAGAGCGGACTCCCCTCCGGAACCGGAAGGCCGTTCGGCAGAATATGGAGCACCGGGCACATGAGCCGGGGCGTAATCGTATAAGGCATGAAATTCCACAGCCCCCCGATGTTAAATGTGACCACTCCTATGATGGTAAAAGCCATATGGAGCAGCACTGCGATAAACAGTCCGAAGCGTGCGGACAGGAACAGACACAGCGGGATTTGCCACAGGAAGGTAACAAAGATCAGCAGACTGCCCATTGCGCTGTTCGTGAGCGGAATCGCAGGACCAAATAGCCAGTCGCCCAACGAGATGCCCATGAAAAACAGCAGAGTGCTCAGCAGGAGCCAGCCCGCAAAGGCTCCGATTTTTGCGGACCAGAGGGTCTGCGGCTTCAGCGGCAGTGCCAGCAAGGCGCGGTATTTCGTCTTCGTTTCCTTTTGTATGGCCAGCGAGCAGGCCAGTGTCAACGCACCGGGCAGCAGCATGGTGTACCACCAATTATACGCTCCGGTCTGAAAATACTGCCCACCCATGAGAAGGCCACAGAGCACCAATGTAAAGAGGGGTGCAATCCAGACCAGCCATGGAATAAAGGTTCGCCGCCATTTCAGGCGTTCCGCGCTAATGAGTGGAAGCACTGGCTTCACCCGCCCTTCGGTTCGCAGCAGCCACCTGCATGAACAGAGCCTCCAGCTCTGCTCCATGCGGCGCAGCGCCCTGGTATCCCAGCCGGCCACCGGCGATAATCCCGATCTGATCGGCTACCTGCTCCACCTCGGATAGAATGTGGCTGGATAGAATGACGGTAATCCCTTGCCGGGGGAAAGAGCGGATCAGCTCCCGCAGCTCTTGAATCCCGATCGGGTCCAGCCCATTGGTCGGCTCATCGAGAATGAGCAGCTTCGGCTTGTTCAAGAGCGCAATCGCAATGCCCAGCCGCTGCTTCATGCCCATGGAGAACTGCCCGGCGCGTTTCTTGCCGGTATGCGTGAGATCCACCATCTCCAGCGTCTCCGCGATCAGCGAATCCGGCAGCCCAAGGGCCAGCGTCCGCACCTTCAGATTCTCCCGGGCGGTCAGATTCTCATAAAGCGGCGGCGACTCAATCAGAACGCCAATCTCGCTCAAGTCCTTCCGAACCCATTCATGACC
>JAEWAA010000350.1 GCA_023391955.1 Bacillota bacterium
GGGCAGAGGTGGCCAGCATCATGTACAGGGCTGTGCTTCTAACAGAGGAAACCACGGGGCAAATCCCGCAGATCAATCTTCCTGCGCAGATCAAAACAGATGTTTTTGAGGTTAACGGGACGGTGGAGGACGGAGCGGAAGTGGTACTAAACGGACAAAAGCTCCCCGTGGACAATGGCGCTTTCCGTACGCAGTTGAGGGTGCCCAATGAAGGCAATTACAATATTGTAATTGCCATCCGCTCCTCTTCGGACAATGTACAATTTATCCGAAGAAAGCTGGTTTACGAACAGGCGGTTCCTCAAATCAGCCTGTACAGTTTTTCTGAAACTGCCACCAAGAACAAAATAAATCTAGCGGGCAAGGTATCTTATGAAGAAACCAAAACGCTGCCGGATCTGTATTTGAACGATGAAAAAGTAAATGTTCTCAGAGGTGGAGATTTTAATAAGGATGTAAGCCTGGAGGAAGGTGTGAATCAATTCCGGTTCAAGGCGGTTGCAAGCGACGGAAGAAGTACCGAGCTCACTAAGGAAATCTTATTCGCTCCTCCTGCCCCAGTGTTGAATGTGAATTCAATTCCCGCCAGCACCAAATCTAAAACCATCACGGTTTCTGGCACTGTGAAGGATGTGAACGACGAGGACGCAATAGTGTATGTGGATGGCCAAATGGTGGAGCCTGACGTACTCGGTGTTTTTTCGAAACAGCTAAACCTGCAAGAAGGTAAGAACACCATTGTCATCACAGCCCAAAATAAATATGCCAAGGTAAGCACTGTCGTTAAAACCATTGAAGTAACAGAGGGCAAATAGGCTTATCCTCATAAGACTGCTCACAAAAACACCCCCGTACAAGCGCAAGCTTGCAGCAGGGGTGTTCCTTTTATTCCTCCGGTTGAGTTGCCGCGGCTATCCCGTCCTCCGACAGCAGGTCCAGCCTGCCGGTGGTGGGGTCAATAATGAGCCCGTGGACGAGAATTTCTTTGGGCAAGAGGGGATGGTTCTTGATCAAGGAAACACTCTTGACTACACCCTCCTGGGCTTTGCCGAAGCCGGTGAGCCAACGCTCCAGGTCGATGCCGGAATGGGCGATGGTTTCCAGCACCTCGGGTTGGATGCCCCGTTTTTTGACCTTCTCCAGTACCTCTCCGGAACTGAGCCCGGTCATGCCGCAGTCATAATGCCCAACCACGAATACCTCTGTTGCACCCAGCTCGTATACGGCCACCAGGATGCTGCGCATAATGCTCCCGAAGGGATGGGAGACGATGGCGCCGGCGCATTTGATGATTTTGGCGTCGCCGTTGCGCAGGTTCATGGCCTTGGGCAGAAGCTCCACCAGACGGGTATCCATACAGGTCAGGATGACGATTTTTTTGTCCGGAAATTTATCGGTGACATATTCCTTGTATTGCCCTTCTTCCACAAAAGTTTGATTATGGTTCAGGATATCCGTGATGCGTGACATGGCGAAGCCTCCTAACTGCATAATTATACATGATCCATACAAAATATTTTAATGAGTATTCTATCACAAATCCTGCTTCAGTTGAAAAGGATTTTAAAAAAACGTATCATAATTTTAAAACGGGCAAGGTGGGATCACGAGGTATGGCTGATTTTGATTCGGTATTAAAGGGTTATCGTGAATTGGTGGCCAAAATCCGCAGCTATCAGGAAGCAGTGGGGCTGATTTATTGGGATATGCGGACCGGCCTTCCGAAGAAGGGCGTGGAGAGCCGCTCTCAGGTAGTAGGCGTACTGTCCGGCGAAATGTTCAAGCTGACTGTGTCCGATGAAATGGGCGGATATCTGGATACTCTGGAAAAACCGGAATATGCGGACAAGCTGGATGCCATAAGCCGGAAGATGGTGAGCGAAAGCCGCAAGGAATATGACCGCAGCAAAAAAATCCCGCCGGAGCGCTACCAGGAATACGTCGTGCTCACCTCGCAAGCGGAGTCGGCATGGGAGGAGGCCAAGGAGAAGTCGGATTGGGCGACTTTCCAGCCTTATCTGGAGAAGATTGTGGCCTTCAACCAGGAGTTTATTGAGCTGTGGGGATATGAGGGCTCCAAATATAATACCCTGTTGGATATGTATGAGCCGGGGATGACGGAGGAGAAGCTGGACCGGCTGTTCGGCGCATTGCGCAGTAAGCTGGTGCCGTTGGTGGAGGCAATTGTCCATGCGGAGCATAAGCCGGACACCTCCTTTCTCCAACAGACCTTCCCGAAGGAGCAGCAAAAGGCCTTCAGCCTGTTTATCCTGAAGGAAATGGGCTATGATTTTGACGCAGGCCGTCTGGATGAGACAGTGCATCCCTTTGCCACCGGGCTTAATCCGGGAGACGTCCGGGTCACCACCCGCTACCTGCCGGAGGATGTGGTCAGCGCCCTGTTCGGCACCATCCATGAAGGCGGGCACGCATTGTACGAGCAGAACATTATGAAGGAGCTGGAGGGCACGAACCTTTGCTCGGGTACGTCCATGGGCATCCATGAATCCCAATCCCGCTTCTGGGAGAACATGGTGGGGCGGAGCAAGGCCTTCTGGTCCCGGTATTATCCCGACCTGCAGCGTATCTTCAATGGTCAGTTCGACGGTGTGGCCGCGGAGAACTTCTATCGGGCGATTAACGAAGTGAAGCCTTCGCTGATCCGCATTGAGGCGGATGAGCTGACATACAACCTCCATATTATGATCCGTTATGAGATTGAAAAGGCATTGTTCAACGGCACCGTCAAGGTGGCGGATCTGCCGGAGGTGTGGAATGCCAAGTATAAGGAGTATCTGGGGATTGTCCCGCCCAATGCCGGAGAAGGTGTATTGCAGGATGTGCATTGGTCCGGCGGCTCCTTCGGATACTTCCCGTCCTATGCCTTGGGCAACATGTACGCCGCGCAGATCCGGCATACCCTGCTGAAGAAGCTGCCGGAGGCGGAGGCGCTCATCGCCAAAGGAGACCTGCTGCCTATCAAGGCATGGCTGGCCAACGAGATCTACCAATACGGGATGCTCCATACGCCGGGTGAAATTGTAACCCGGGTAACGGGTGAGGAGCTGAGCCCGGATTATCTGGTGGACTATCTGACGGAGAAGTATAAGGAGATTTATAAGCTGTAATTACACTCATCTAGTTGCCTATCCGACAAAAGCATATTGGTGAATAAATGTTCATGTGAAATGACTGGGAGGGAAAGGAGCGACTTGAGGGCGAGTTTTTTGGCGGCTTTGAACCCTTACAATTCTAATCCAATCAAGGCCGACAAAACGTGTTTGAGCATCCAAGGCGCTCCTTTCCCGGTAAGGAATGAAACTCGATGAATATTTATTCGCCATAACCACTCACTCGGAAGGTTAGAATGGACCGGGAGGCGATGAAACATGGAAGTGCGGATGAATGCACTCACCACGGACAAAATCAAGCAGGCGATGGGGGATAAAGAGGGCATCCTCAAGCTCTTCTATGATACGGAGGACTGCGGCTGCAACGGCGTATTGGTACTGCAGGTGCTGGATCAGCCTTATCCCACAGATATTCAGGTGCAGGAGACGCCATTCTCCATCTTCATAGACCGTCAGCAGGCGCCATTGTTTGATGACCTCATGAATGTGGAGGCCGATCCTGTTTTTCCGGTATACAAGGTCAGCAGTGATGATTCCGTGTTCAGCACCAATGTGCCGGTGAAGGATTTGCGGAAGCAAGCCGTATAACCATCTAAAAGGTAGACGATAAAGCCCGGTCCTTTTCCATTGCGGAAGAGGCCGGGCTTTTTATTATTTCATTCTATTCCCTTTTATGAATTACCCAATATTCTCGGCATAGTTCGGGGCGGGGATATTGATCAGAGTCACATACAGCGTGGAATTTCCGTTTGCGCCGCTGGTATAGGAGAATTCCTCGTCGCCCGTAACCCGTACCACTTCGCCGCTGCCCAGGGCCGATTCCGCGCCATTAACAGTAACAGCTCCTTCACCCTCCAGCTGCAGGATATATACGTCCGCTCCCGGATGCTTATGCGTCGGCAGCTGCTGCCCAGGGCCGAAATTCAACAGAAACACCACATGGCCTTCCTCTTTAAACAAAAGCCGCTTAGTAAAACGGCCCTCCGGAAACTCCTGAAACTCGCGGATGGATTTCTTCTCCATTTATTCCACTCTCCTTTTCCTATCGTTATAAGTACATTGTACAGCCATACAGAGACGACTTTGTGACGTACGTCACAAGTGCTGCTTTCAAAAAGTTTTTCACCCGCCTATAGGCACATGCATAGGATGGAGAAACGAAACATCCATCAGGGAGGAACACCAATGAAAAGGAAAGCCGGTTTGCTATCCGTAGCATTTGTATTGGCTCTGTCCGCGGGGCTGGCGGCTTGCGGAGAGAAGAAGGAGGAGGGTTCAACCACTGTCCGTTTGGCAGAGGTGACCCGGTCCATTTTTTATGCGCCGCAGTATGTAGCTTTGTCCCAGGGCTTCTTCGAGGAGGAGGGGCTGAAGGTGGAGTTCCAAACCATCGCCGGCGGGGATAAGGTTTCCACAGCACTTTTGTCCGGTCAAATTGATGTGGCGTTGGTTGGAGCGGAATCCACCATTTATGTCCGCAACCAAGGGGCGGATGACCCCCTGATCAACTTTGCCCAATTGACCCAGACGGATGGGACCTTCCTGGTTTCCCGCAAGCCTGTGGCGAACTTCGACTGGAGCTCGCTCAAAGGGGTCACCTTCCTTGGACAGCGCAAGGGCGGCATGCCGCAGATGGCCGGGGAATTTACGCTTAAGAAGAAGGGCATTAATCCCCAGAAGGATCTGAATTTGATCCAGAATGTGGATTTCGCCAATATTCCCGCGGCCTTCACCTCCGGGACGGGAGATTATGTCCAGCTGTTTGAGCCTCAGGCAACAGTGATTGAAAAGGAAGGCAAAGGCTACGTCATCGCCTCCTTCGGCAAGGAAAGCGGCAAACTCCCCTACACTGTATTTATGTCCAAAAAAAGCTACATCACGAAAAATTCCGACACCGTGCAAAAATTCACCAACGCCATCCATAAGGCTCAAAAATGGGTGGAGTCCAAGTCTGTTCCCGAGATAGCGGAAGCCATCATCAGCTATTTCCCCAACACGGATAAAGCGGTGGTGGAGGGTGTGGTGAAACGGTATAAGGAGCAGGGCTCCTTTGCCACCGACCCTGTCATTGATGAAGCAGAGTGGAAGAATCTCCAGGATGTGATGGAGGCTGCAGGGGAATTAAAGACCCGCGTCCCCCTGGCGGATCTGGTGAACAACTCCTTTGCGGAAAAAGCCGCGAAGTAAGTCTGGTTGGATGTATGTTCATGCAATGAAATTTTGGGGCCCCCGCAAAGTACCCTTAATCAGCATCAGGGAATTGGCATCACTTTGTGGGGATCTGTAGATTGGAGGCTGGCGTTCCCATGGGCTCTTCAGTCCGCTTGAAGGATGTCACACATGTTTATGTCAACAAGCAAGGCGCCACGCTGGCGTTGGAGGGGATTTATTTTTCCCTGAAGGATGGGGAATTCGTCAGTATTGTCGGTCCCAGCGGCTGCGGCAAAACC